>JAFZET010000168.1 GCA_017560565.1 Clostridia bacterium
AAGGTCGCCTTCGAGGTTAGCAGAGAGGTAACCGGGGTCGTAGGTCATGGTGTCGAGGATGATATCGAGCATTTCAGCAGATTCGTCATCGCGGGATGCCTTGGATTTCAGCGCGACATCATAATATGCCGGGGTCAGCGTATAGTAGGATTCTGCTGCAAGGGCTTCCAGAATCATAGCAGAATTGGCACTGCTGGCAGCTGTAGTGGGAATTGCGGCAACCGAATAGCTGCGAAGAATGGTGGTATAATAGTTTTCCTGTGCTTCATCGTATTTGGGGTATGGAACAATCCCGAAATCCGCTTCCATTTCCCGCAGATTTTCAACAGTGGACAGAACCTGACCAAAGAACATCGTTTGTCCGTTCATGAAGAACGGAAGGAGGGTATCATTGGTTGTCAGCTTGTTGGCTGTGGCTTCTATAAAGGAATCAGAATGGCAGAAGGCAAAAATTTTTTCAGCAGCACTGACCATCTGGTCTGTGGGTGTGAGGAGAACTCTTCTGCCGGCAGAATTGACTTCCGTGTAATTCAGGCCGCAGGAGGTGAAGAACGGCTGCATGGTATTGTGCCATCCCAAAAGACCAATACGGTCATTGGTATCCACTACGCCATCACCATTCAAGTCCGTCGTAACGGATTCGGAAATACTGATAAACTTGTCAAGCGTCCATGTGCCGGAAAGCGCATCTTCATAGGGATATTCCATGCTGTATTCATCCATCAGGTCTTTGTTAAAGAAAATGACATTTGCGTTGGAAAAAGAGGAAAGGGCAAAATCACCGCATACTGTACAAACTTTACCAGCCAGATTGATTCCTTCTGTGTAAGCCCCAACCCAATACGGTTTTGTAAGGTCAATATTGCTTTCATCCAGAAGGTTGACAAATACATTTTCTGCATTCAGGGGTTGAACAATATTACTCTGGCCCGTAACAAGGTCATATGTCGAATCCCCTGCCATGACGGTACTCCGGATCAAATCCTGGTACTGCGAAACATATGTCCAGCTGCCTTTTTCGATGCTCCAGTTCAGTTTACAGGAGTACATTTCTTCGAGCAGTAAATTTCGATTGTAAATGGCTTCATTCATAATATCGCCGGTATCTTCCACGAAGAATTCATTGGCTTTTTCTTCACGAACCAGCGTATTGATTGTGAGACCTCCCATATCTATGATGGGCAGCGCTTCCAGATAAGTGGTTTCCGGTTCTGTCTCTTCCGAAATGATTTCGTCCGTAACCGGTGCAGATGTGTCTTCGCTTTCAGAGGGTTCTGTGCTGCCACAGCTGCTCATTGTTGACAGGAGAAGGGCTATCAAAAGAAAAAGGGTGATGTTATGTTTCATGGATGTGTCTCCTTATCTGTAATAAATATTGTATATGTCCGGAATTCTTCATAAATTATGATGCACAATTCTATCTTGGGGTGAAACACCATGGTCAGTCATCCGGAGCTGATTTTAGTATTCCAGAGGGATTTTTACATTGTATGTGACATCATCATTTGCCTGAAAACGACAGGCACAGAGCAGATATTTGGTTTTGCCGTCTTCAATAAATATCTGAGGGCGTTCCAGACTGAAGAGGGTGGCGTGACCATCATCAAATTCCAATTCGTTGAGATAGGCCAGTGGGTGTTCCGGATCGGGTTCCCAATCGATCCCGTTGGCAGATCGGAATAATGCGGTGGAACCGGACCATATGGTATCCGCTTTTGTAAAATAACCATGATAGTCTTTGAGCAAAGCATAAAAATATCCGTTTTCGTACCATATGAAAGGGTCTTCTACGGACCAGGGGTGTTCCGGATTGACAAACAACGGTTTATTGTATTTCCGGAAAGGACCCAGCGGGGAGTCTGATACAGCAGCGCCGCAGATCACTGCCCCGCCGCGAGGAAGTTCGCCGTCTATGGAAACCGCTTTATAGACCAACAGAAAACGTCCGTCCGGCATTTCCGTAACCGTGGGATTGCTGGTCATCAGAGAATCAATACCGCCTGGTGTGATGTCGATCACCGGATCAGACAGACATGTCCATTCCTTTTCCGGATCTTCTGTCCAAGCTGCACCGATCCGTTGACGGTTGCGATGTTCCCACCAATCTCCCATGCCGTAATTCATCATGAAATAAAGATACACTTTTCCCTTATGCACAATGGCGGCAGGATTGTGCATTACTTTTCTCTGTTCAGGCGTGTTCCCGCGGTAGTCAAACAGTTCTTTTACATGACAGAACTGCCCGTCGGCTGTTTCGGATTTTGCCAGACATAATTTGGAATCCGTTACCCATGCGCCAAACCCTTGGGATTTTTCCCAGCGGGAATAGATCATGTAATACATATCATGGAATCGGAACATGGTACCGCACCAAACGAAGTATCCTTCCTCTGTGTACAGATTTTTGCGGGGAACGATACCTATTCTTTTTTTGAAATCCATACTTACTCCTTTCGTCAACGAACATCGAATGAGAAAATGTGAACATCGGTATCTGCTTCGTTCCAGGTGGTCATGGGAATAAAGGAAACAGAACGGTACAAACCTTCGGTGACGGTATGATTTACACAACCAAGCAGATTGAGATCGGTTTCCACCAATGTCACCGTGTTTCCATCGGCTGTAACGGCTGTGATGCGGTATCCCTTCACCATGGTTTTCGGCATACATACCTTCACGCTGTCCGGTGTTCGATTGTGGCGCATGGATCGTTGTCTGTCAATGGTATCTCCTGGAAGCGTTTCTCTGTTCAAGTCAGTATCAAACTGCAGATGAATATTGGAAAGTTGGGTGGGGAGCTGGAAAGTGTAAGTGACAGCTTGTCCAAGCGGCAAAGCAACACGATAATCCTCATCTCCATATGTGTGATTGTTCCGATCGATACCATTTCGCAATGCTTCCAGATTTTTCGGATTTCCGCCAGCACAGGACAGTTCGGCATCACGGCAGACTGCTGCGATTTCCCGATGGAAATAGGGTAGGAAACAACCGTGTTCCATCAGTCTCTGCTGCAGAAGACCAATTTGTTCATCATATACTCCCTGCGGAGAGAGACTGAACTCTCTGGCAACATTGGCTGCAGTTCCCACTGCTTCCCCCAGCAGAGCACAGGTGGCCATCACGCGGGAACTGCTCATGGCAGCATGGGTTACAGAAATATTACGCCCGGCGAAAAACAGATTGGAGATGTTTACAGAATACAGTGCCCGATAGGGGATGCCGTAAGGAGATGGTGTGGCACCCCATACATTGGGATTCCCTACATGGTAGAACCCGTCGGGATGATGATCATCCAACGACCATCCGCCATAGGCCACGGTGTCCGGGAAATGCCCTCCCGTCAGTACATCATTTTAGGTCATCAGGAGAGGGCCAATCATTCTGCGGGATTCCCGTTTACCGGGTAAAAATCCCATCCAGTCCAGTTCCCAATACGCTGCATCCGGAAATTTTCCGCTGTTCTTGATATAATTCAGCATACCATATGCCAGCGCAACCAGTTCATCTCTGATTTCTTCGGTATCATGGATGGAGTCACGATTACCTCCCAGTTCCAGATACCAGAAATTTTCTGCAGTTGCGTTCAAATTGGGAACACGGAACCGCAGTACTTCTTCCGGCAGTTCCAGTGCCCATGCTGGCGGGATAAATTCGGAAGGACGATCGGTTTTCCGAAACTGCATCAAACAGCTCATACCCATGGTCTGCAGATCAGCGGTTCCCTGCGATGTTTTTTCTCCAAATTCGGAAGCAGCTTCCCGTCCCACACGATATTGCGCACCGGTGAGAGGTGCCAGGACACTGTCGCCGGAACAGTCTGCAAAATAGGATGCCTGTACGGTATGCCATCGCTGAGTGGTTGTCTGCCAGCCGGTGACGGAAACGATCGTGTTTTCCTGCATCTCTGCGTCACACACAGAGCAGTTCAGGAGCAGGGTAATGTTTTTCTCGCTCCTGACTTTTTCGTACAAAATCCCGTCCCAGATATAATAATTCTTATCAGGATTGCGCCAGAGAGAGGTCAGTTCAATTTCTTCAATCAGGCCGGTTTCCCGGTTATTGCTGCCGGAGGCACCACTGATCCACATCCGGATTTCAGAGGAGGCATTGCCGCCAAGGACCGGTCTGTCCTGGATCAGCACAACTTTGCTGCCGCCTCTTGCCGCAGAGATCGCAGCGCACATCCCAGCCAGGCCGCCGCCGACAACACAAAAATCAGCATAGTGTTTGATTTTTTGGAAATCCATATGTTTCCCCATTTCGATTTATACGTTAGTTTTAGCAATTGTTATGTGCAAAATGATGTTTTTAAAGGGAGTATTGACTTTTCATTGTCGATAGTATATAATAAATTCCATGGATAGTCAATGTCATATTTGAATGAGAATTTGTCAGAATTGAGCAAAGAGAGTATATTATGAAGCAAAGCAATACAGAAAGATTGGGAGTCCAGGAAAGTGTCTACGGGGTTGCACTATGTAACTGTGGTGTTGGACGGAAGGTATTTCAAAAGTTGATAAACAATGAAAATTCCTATAATGGGGTGATTCTCACATGGTTTCTGAAGGGAAACGGTGTATTCAGCCAGGGAGGGAAGGAATATATCCTTGCTGATTACAGTGTTTGCATGCGGAATGCAGAAACGCCGTACACAATGCAGCTTGTGGATGATGATGGACCAAGACTGTTTTTATCGATACACCCCGATCTGTTCCGCTTTTTGTGCATTCTTATACCTGAACTGAAACATATGCCCCCTGTCTGGGAATGTTCTTTTTCCCAGGAAGTGTTTGATGCGTTTTTTGTTTTTTACGAACATATCAAACAAATATCGTCCAATGAGTTTTATCAGGCACTTCCGGAACTGGTTCAATATATTCTGCTTGTTACCGGGATACAAAATCAAAGAGATATATCTCCGTTGGAAAAGGGAAGACAGTTCCTGGAGGATAACCAATCGCTCTCTCTGGAGGAAATTGCGGAAAAATGTGGGATGACATACCATACATTTCGAAAACAATTTGTGAAGCAGTTCGGAATCTCACCGGGACGATATCGTATTCATAAACGAATTGATAAAGCTGCGCTTTGGTTGGAGCAAGGAATATCCATAATGGAAACAGCAGAAATGCTGGGGTATCCAGATATATACGCTTTCAGCCATCAGTTTCATGCTGTAAAAGGATTGTCTCCCAGCAAGTATTGTTCGTATATGCGTAAGAAAGAATGACAAAAAATGATTGTGATTTTTTTGTTTATCAAAAATTTGAACATAGTCTAAAAAAGATTTGAAATAATTGGAGGATACATATTGTGATGTCTAAAAATGTTCATGATGCCGGTGCCGACCAGCGTACTCCTTCGGTACCGCAGTATTTTTCCTGGGTCAATAACACCAATGAAGGTTCTACCGAAAAACAGACCCTGATCAATCTGGACTTTTTCGCCTGGCT
>JAFZET010000169.1 GCA_017560565.1 Clostridia bacterium
AGGATGCTATCAAGGCATTCACCGGCAAGGAACCCTTCAAGGGTATCAACCCCGACGAATGTGTTGCTCTGGGTGCTGCTATTCAGGGCGGCGTACTGGGCGGCGATGTAAAAGATCTGCTGCTGCTGGACGTTACGCCCCTGTCTCTGGGTATCGAAACTCTGGGCGGCGTGTTCAACCGCATCATCGACAGAAATACCACCATCCCCGTAAAGAAGAGCCAGGTATATTCCACTGCCGCAGACGGTCAGACCTCCGTGGAAATCCACGTTCTGCAGGGTGAAAGAGACATGGCAGCCGGCAATACCACTCTGGGTCGCTTCATTCTGGACGGTATCACTCCCGCTCCCAGAGGCGTTCCGCAGATTGAAGTTACCTTTGACATCGACGCCAACGGTATCGTAAACGTATCCGCTACCGATAAGGGTACCGGCAAGGAACAGCACATCACCATCACTTCCTCTACCAATATGTCCAAGGAAGACATCGACAAGGCCGTTCACGAAGCTGAAAAGTTCGCCGAAGCCGACCGGAAGCAGAAGGAAATGATCGAGCTGAAGAACCGTGCCGAATCCACCATCTACCAGAGCGAAAAGAGCCTGAATGAAATCGGTGATAAGGCTTCCGATGCAGACAAAGACGCTGTTCGTGCTGCTATCGAAAAGCTGAAGGAAACCATCAAGACCGATGACACCGATGCTATCAAGGCGGACACCGAAGCACTGGAAAAGGCATTCTATCCCATCGCTGAAAAGATGTATGCACAGACCCAGGGCGATGCACAGGGCGCAGGTTTTGATCCGGGTGCCGGTGCGCAGGGTGCTGACGGTACCTACTACAGCGCAGATTTCGAAGACAAGTCTGATTCCTAATTGAAAATGCACCGGAAACCAGGGCGGGGAAGAGATTTCAACTCCGCCCGATTTCCCGTATTATGACATTCCTGTGAGCAAACGAGGATATTATGGCAGATAAACGAGATTATTACGAAGTCCTTGGGGTAGACAAATCGGCGGACGAGACATCGATCAAAAAAGCCTATCGTCAGCTTGCCAAGAAATACCATCCGGACATGAACCCCGGCGATGCAGAAGCGGAAGTCAAGTTCAAGGAAGTGAACGAGGCGTATGACGTTCTGTCTGACCCGGATAAAAAAGCGAAATACGACCAGTACGGTCATGCCGCCTTTGACCCGGCTTCCGGAGCAGGAGCGGGATTCGGCGGATTCGGTGATTTCGGTTTTGATATCAACGATATTTTTTCCAGCTTCTTCGGCGGCGGCAGTTCCACCCAGCGCAACGGTCCCGTCAGAGGCAGCAACATCACTGTGCGCCTGACCCTGACCTTTGAAGAAGCTGTCTTTGGCTGTAAGAAGGAAATCACTTATCAGAAGGTACAGAAATGTGCGGACTGCAGCGGTACCGGTGCGGCAAAGGGTACCACGCCCAAAACCTGTGATCATTGTCGCGGCTCCGGTTTCGTCACCGTACAGCAGCGAACCATGATGGGCATGATGCAGACCAGACGGCAGTGTGACCACTGTAAGGGTACCGGTAAGATCGTGGAAACACCTTGCGGCGAATGCAAGGGCAGCGGATTCACCAGAGTCACCAAGAAGCTGGAAGTGAACATTCCTGCCGGTATTGATGATGGACAGCAGATCGGTCTGCGCGGACAGGGCAGTGACGGTGCAAACGGCGGCGGTCCCGGCGATCTGAACATCATCATCTCCGTCCGTCCCCATGCTGTATTTGAGCGTGACGGGTACGACCTGTATCTGGAAGAACCCATCACCTACGCAGAAGCTACTCTGGGTGCGGAAATCGAAATTCCCACCCTGGAAGGTACTCAGAAGATGGAAATTCCCGAAGGTACCCAGACCGGCACCACATTCACTCTCCGTGGTAAGGGTGTGCAGTACGTCAACTCCAAGAACCGCGGAAACCTGCACGTGACTGTGGTGGTGGAGGTGCCCAAGGGACTGAACAGGGAACAGAAGGAACTGCTGGAAAAGTTTGCCGCCTCCTGTGGGGAAGGGAACTATTCCAAGCGGACAAAGTTTTTTAAGAAATTTTTCAAAAAGGATTGAGGTAGGCTATGACTGACAATCAGAACTGGATCCAGATCAAGGTAACCTGCAATGTGGCTGACCTGGACACGGTCACCGGCGTGATGAGCATGGTGGACAACGGCCTTATGATCGAAGACTACTCCGACGTGGACAGAGAACTGGACGGCGTGTACGGGGATCTGATCGATGAAACCATTCTGGAAGCCGACCGTACCGTGGCATCGGTTTCCGTATTCATCCCGGAAATCAAGTCTCCTGCGGAAAGCCTGCTCTTTATCCGCAGCCGTCTGAACGAACTGCAGATCGATGCAGAAGTGACCCAGACCGGGGTGAAGGAAGAAGACTGGGCGGACTCCTGGAAGCAGTATTATAAGCCCATCAAGACCGGTGACCGGCTGGTGATCGTGCCCGTGTGGGAAACCTACGACCCTACACCGGACGAGATCACCGTACTGATGGATCCCGGTATGGCATTCGGTACCGGTACCCACGAGACCACCAGACTGTGCGCCGCTCTGCTGGAACAGTACGTTACTCCCGGCTGTACTATGCTGGATGTGGGCTGCGGCTCCGGGATTCTGGCGATCTGTGCCGCCAAACTGGGCGCATCCCAGTGCTTTGCCTGTGACATTGATCCCCAGGCTGTAAAGGTTGCTGTGGAAAATACCCAGCTCAACGATACGCCCAATGTGAAGTGCGCTGTGTCTGACCTGCTGAAGCAGACCGAAAAGGTAGAAGGCGGATATCAGGTAGCCGCTGCCAATATTGTAGCGGACGTAATCATCCGTCTGGCACCCGACATCGGTGCATATCTGGCAGAGGACGGTGTGCTGATCGTGTCCGGCATCATCATTGAACGGGCAGAGGAAACGGTGTCCGCCCTGAACGAAGCCGGATTCCGGGTGATCGATGACCGGCGTGAAAACGGCTGGTATGCGGCTGCTGTAAAGCGTGGCTGAAGAGAAAAACAGAAAATACGGGAAACGGTTCTTTCAGGCAGGGTATCCGGCTGAAGAGCCGTTTTTTGACGGGTAAAATGTAACCAAAATGTAAATAATATAGGTAGAATCCTTGTTTCTTTCGGAAAAAATAAAAAAAACAGAGGAAAGGGTTTGACAAATTCATTTTTTTGGTGTATAATAACATGGTATCCTGACGGTGGAATGTGTATTTTGGCGGGAGACTGTTATGCCCAGATTTTTCATTGATGCGTCCGATGTTTTTACGGACGGAGACGACTGTCTGATCCGGATTTCCGGTGAGGACGCCCATCATATCACACACGTTCTCCGTACCCGCATCGGGGAAGAAATCACAGCCTGCGACAATGCGGGGATGGTGTACCGGACGGTGCTGGAAACGCCTGGAGAGACGGTGATCCTTCGTGTGCTGGAGCGGTTTGCAGCCGATACGGAACCTCCGTACATTGCCACAGTGTATCAGGCACTTGTCAAAGGTGACAAAATGGAGACGGTGATCCAGAAAGCGGTGGAAACCGGTGCGGCGGTCATCGTTCCCGTAGCTACCAGCCGTGCGGTGGTCAAGCTGGACGAAAAAGATGCCCGAAAGAAAACCGAGCGGTGGCAGAAGATTGCCCATGAAGCCGCCAAGCAGTGCGGACGGGGGATTCTTCCGCAGGTGAAGATGCCGATTTCTTTCAGGGAAGCCGTCACGCAGGCGGCGGAAGCGGATCTTGCTCTGTTCTGTTACGAAGGAACGGGTACCATCCCCTTGCCGGAGATCTGCAGGAAGCAAAGCGATCCGAAAAGCATATCACTGTTTGTAGGTCCCGAAGGTGGTTTTGCCGACGGAGAAGCACAGGCAGCAGACCAGGCCGGTCTGCAGATGTGCGGTCTGGGAAAAAGGATACTGCGTACGGAAACGGCGGCACTGTTTGTGTTGTCCTGTCTGTCTGCGATATATGAACTGTAAAAACATCCATCCACATAAATTGTTCTCACTGGAAAGGAGAGACCCATCTCCGGATGCGGTCACACGAAAATGGATATGGCGAAGCAAAATTCCATCATGAATAACAATACAAACGGAAAGCGTCTTTCAAAGGACGAAGCCATGACCGTGGTTGCCTTCCGGATTTTGATTATCCTGCTGGCAGACATCGTGATCGGCACCATGCTGGACTTCCTGCGTGCGGATTCCACCAGAGAGTTTACGTTTGTATTCAATATATGCCCCTGGCTTACCTGGGTGTTTGCCGCTGTATGTGCTGTATCTGCCGGATATCTGGTGTGGTCGCTGGTGAAGAAAGTGGATACCCGCAGAATGTATATGACCCCTGCCATGCTGTTTGCCCTGTGTCTGTTCCTGTTTGCCATTGTGCTGCTGTACAGATACCTGACCATGATGATGATCGTCTCCGCCATGGTGATCGCCAGCGTGCTGTTTGCGGTTTACTACATATACACCAATCTGCTGTATTGATGCTGATAAAGAATAAAAGCATGGTTTCACCGCCATGCTTTTTCTCTTGCCCGCATAAAGAAAGGACAGAGCCGGAACCCTGTCCTTTTATTTTGTCAGTTCTGTTTTGATTCAAAGTCTTCGATGATCTTTTCCAGTTTCTGGATGGCAGCTTTTTCTCTTCTGGTGTAGGCGGAAGCAAAATCTTTCTTGTTTGCAGCAATATTGTCGGTGCAGAATGTACCGCTGAGGAAGATTTCGTTTACAGAAGGATTGTATGCCATAGCGAAAGAGTTACCGATGTTGTCGTGAACGATGTCAATCATCTGAGCAGATGTGTCATCACGGGTATACTTCATCTTCAGAGAAGATTCATAGTAAACAGGCAGAACGGACTTGTAGGTTTCCCGGCAGAGCACTTCTACAACAGCACTGATGTAATCCAGATCATCGGGAACAATGGTCATGGGGATCAGACCGATTTCGCAGGTATCGTGGGTACTGGTGATGTACCATTCCTGCTTGTCGCTCAGCTTCGGATAGGGAACAACGCCCAGACCGTCTTCCATTTCACGTACAGTGGTGTTTTCCAGAGAACCAAGTCTCTGATACCCGACGAACATGGAACGACCGGAGGTGAAGGTGGTTACAGCCAGTTCTTCGGTCAGTCCGTTGGCTACCCAGGAACCCTGACCTTCCACATACAGGTCATACAGCTCATCCAGCAGCAGGATGGACTGTTCGTTATTCATGGTGATATAGGGATAACCGCGGTCGTCACGGTCGATGTAGTTGGGGTCGGAGCTGATCAGGAAGGGGATCATGGAGCCCCAGATTTCAAAGGACACATAACCGAACTGGTCGTCAATGTCCCGTTCTCCGTTACCGTTCAGATCCATATAGGATTCTTCCATGATCTCATTCATTTTTGCCAGAGTCCAGTCACCGGCAAGAACGATGTCGTACAGCGCATCGCTGTCGCCGTAAATGTTTTCATACAGGGATTTATTGTAGAACAGACAGTGGGAACAGCGGAGAATATCGAGGAAATAGTCACCGCCAAGCATAAACTGGTAGTTGGAGTTGATGGCAACATCGCTCATGAAATCCTCATACCACCAGGGCTGGGAGAAGTCGAAATATTCACCGTCCAGTACGTTGTAGAACATATTTTCCAGCGTCAGGGAAGCGGTGCCGTACATATCGTTGATGATCAGTTCGTACACATTGTCCCCTGCCATGACAAATTTCCGTACGGTTTCCTTTACCTGGTCGTACTTGTTGTCAAGCTGTTCATACTGGAAATTCACATTCAGCAGTTCCTGTACCTTCAGGTTTCTTTCGTAGGCTGCGTCAGGTGCTGCATCACCGGTCAGCTCATCCGGTCCCTGGATCATGTAGTTGGAGTTGCCGAGGGAAACGGCGGCTGCATTGATACTGGTCCAGATGCGGAAATCCCGTCCTTCATAGTCAAAATCTGCGAAGGGATCCACTTCTTCCGTTTCTTCCACGGTGGTGTCCACAGCAGAAGCGGTGTCAGCAGTGGTTTCGCTTCCTCCTGAATCTGAGCAGGCCATGAGAGTGGGCGTAATCATAAGTACTGCCAGCAGACAGATCAAAAATCTGGAATGACGCATAATTTCCTCCTGAATATGTAATATTGGGTTTACCTGCATTATAGCACGCTTTTTAAAAATCGTCAATAGCTACAATGAAAAAGAAAATAAAAACCGTAAAATAATACAAAAAACACAGATGTAGTTTGACGGAAACAAAGGAATTAAGAATTTCTGAATTTTTATTATGATAGTATAAAGTGTATTGCAGAACATCCACAAATGTGATATAATGGTGTTGTAAAATTGTCGTGTAACTGGGGGAGATGTTATGAGGAAAACACTGCTGTCATTGCTGCTTGCGGTCGGTCTGCTTGCCGGGGGATTCTCCGGATGCGGAAAGAAGGAGACACTGCCGGAGGGCGATCCTGTGGAAAAACCGACGGTACTGACCCATGTGTATAAAGGTGCCGACCTGGATTTGTAAGAGGAGTATTACATACAGAGTTTTCTGGGTACACAGAACGAAAGCTTTGTCTTCCTGGGCAGCTATTATCAGGAATCCGGCGAACTGGGGACAGAGAGTTATACCTATGAATACTTTCCGGTGCTGTGCTATTCCCCCATGACCGGAGGAGAGCTGACCATTGAGCGGATCGAGGGCAGGGAATATGTGAATACCATGGCGCTGTTTGATGGCGGGTACATGATTCTGGACAGTACATGGGATGAAACCACCATGCGGTCATCCTACGGGCTGGAAATCACGATGGATGACGGAACGGTACAGACGGTGGAGGATCTGTCGGTGTATTTTTCCATGACAGACGAGTTTTTTTATGTGAACAACGTATGCCGTGACGGGGAAGGGTATACATATCTGTTTGCGGATCAGGAGATCGCTGTGCTGAAACCGGATCTGACGCTGGAATGCACCATAAGGTAGCGGCGGCATCCATGTATTACCATGGCATCAATTCCTTCCTGGAGGAAAAGGTGTATTTCGGCGAGGACAACACTGTCTGGATCGGAACTCCGGCGGAGGATGGATACAGCGGCGTGCGGCTGAGCAGCTATACAAATACACTTACCATGATGAAGAGCTGTCCGGGTATCTGGCGGGTACAAAATCCGCCGCCGACTGTGCTTCCATGATCCAGAGCCGTGTATCCCTATATCTGGCGGAAAGAGGATGAACGATTCCCGCACCCGGTAAAACGGGATGAAATGAAGCCTGAAAAAATCTTCTGTCGTACCATATCCGGCAGGAGATTTTTTTGCATTTTGCCTTTACAAATCCCGGAATTCCGGGTATAATAAGGTAAAGAAGCACAACACATACTGTATACCTGTAAAAATCGGATGGAGTATCCCATGCAAGTTTGTATCATCAACGGCAGTCCCAAAGGGGAGTACAGCATAACGCTGCAGACGGTTCTGTATCTGCAGAAAAAATTTCCGGAACATACCTATACAGTCCTGCACGCAGGTCAGAAGATCCGGGCACTGGAAAAGGATTTCTCGGAAGCAAAGGCGGTACTGGAAAAAGCGGATCTTCTGCTTTTCTCCTATCCCGTGTATACTTTCATAGCTCCGTCCCAGCTGCACCGGTTCCTCACACTGGTCAAGGCTTGCGGTGTGGATCTGACCGGTAAGTATGCTACACAGCTGACCACATCCAAGCATTTCTACGACGTGACGGCGCACCGGTATATTGAGGAAAACTGTCACGATCTGGGACTTCGTGTGATTCGGGGTCTGTCGGCGGATATGGAAGATCTGACCACACGGAAAGGACGGGAGGAAGCGGAGGGATTCTTCCGGTATGTCATCTGGTCCATGGAAAAAGGCTATGCCGAACCGGAGCCGGAACCGATGCCTGCCTGTACGGGAAAAACGGCATCTGTACCGCCGGAAGACGGACAGAATAAACAGGGGGATGTGGTGATCGTCACCGACTGCGCTCCGGAGAATACCCGGCTTACCTCTATGATAGAGCGGTTCCGGGCGGTTCTGCCTCTCGCCACCCGTGTCATAAACCTGCGGGAGTTTCCGTTTCAGGGCGGCTGCCTTGGCTGTTTCCGCTGCGCAGTATCGGGAAAATGTGTGTATAAAGATGGCTTTGACACCTTTTTGCGGGAGACGATTCAGACAGCACAGGCTATTGTGTATGCTTTCCGCATCGAAGACCATTCCATGGGGGCACTGTTCAAGATGTACGACGACCGGCAGTTCTGCAACGGACACCGTACCGTCACCATGGGGATGCCTTTCGGGTATCTGATCGACGGAGCCTACAGCCGTGAAGCCAATCTGCAGACGATTCTGGAAGGCAGGGCACAGGTGGGCGGCAATTTTCTGGCAGGAACAGCCACGAATGAAACCGATCCTGACGGGGAAATTGACCGGCTGGCAGACAGTCTTGTGTATGCACTGGAACAGAAGTATGTTCCGCCGCAGAATTTCCTCGGTGTGGGCGGTATGAAGATCTTCCGGGATCTGATCTGGCAGATGCAGGGAATGATGCGGGCAGATCATAAATTCTATAAAGCCCACGGTCAGTATGATTTCCCGCAGAAAAAATGGCCGGATATGCTGAAAATGTATGCGGTGGGTGCTCTGCTGGTAAACCCGAAAGTTCTCGCCAAAATGGGAAATAAAATGAACGAAGGAATGCTCATGCCGTACAAAAAGGTATTGGATGGGATGGAAAAAGAATAAAGGAGCAGACTATGAAATATTTGCTGGGTATTGATATCGGTACATCGGGTACCAAAACCATGCTGTTTGACGAAGCAGGAAACGGAATCGCCTCCGCCACGGTGGAATATCCTCTGTATCAGCCCCAGAATGGCTGGGCGGAACAGGATCCTGCCGACTGGTGGAATGCAGTTACACAGTCCATTGCGGCTGTGACGGCAAAATGCAGCGTGGCGAAGGAAGATATCGTCAGCATCGGTCTGTCCGGTCAGATGCACGGACTGGTACTGCTGGACGAAGAATGCAATGTTCTGCGCAATGCCATTCTGTGGTGTGACGGCAGAACCACTGCGCAGTGTCAGGAAATCGAACGCCGGCTGGGCAGAGACAAGCTGATCGGGATCACTGCCAATCCCGCACTGGAAGGGTTTACCGCCGGGAAAATCCTGTGGGTACAGCAGAACGAGCCGGAAATCTGGGCGAAAGTGAAGCACATCCTGCTGCCCAAGGACTACATCCGCTATAAGCTGGCAGGCACTTTTGCCACCGATGCTTCCGATGCTTCCGGGATGCAGCTTCTGCACATCGCCAACCGGGACTGGAGTGAAGAAGTCTGCGGGGCGCTGGATATCGATATGACCCTGCTGCCGAAGGTATACGAAAGTCCGGATGTAACGGGAACTCTGCTGCCGGAAGTGGCGGAAAAGGTGGGACTTGGTGCCGGGATTCCCATTGCCGGGGGCGGTGGTGACAATGCCTGTGCAGCCATCGGTACCGGTGTATGCAAGGAAGGGAAAGCATTCACCACTATCGGCACCAGCGGCGTGGTTTTTGCTCATACCAATGACCTGCACATTGACAAAAAAGGCCGGATTCACACTTTCTGTTGTGCGGTTCCCGGTGCATGGCACGTAATGGGCTGTACTCTGGCGGCGGGGCTGTCCCTGAACTGGTTCCGGTCTCAGCTGGCTTCCGAATACAGTTATCCCGAACTGGATAAAGCCTGTGAAAACCTGCCCATCGGTGCGGAGGATCTGCTCTATCTGCCCTACCTGATGGGGGAAAGAAGCCCCATTCTGGACGCCCGTTCCAGAGGCGTGTTCTTCGGTCTGTCTGCCATCCATACCAAGGAGCACATGGCCCGTGCGGTGATGGAAGGGGTTGCCTATTCTCTGTATGACTGTCTGGAAGTGCTCCGGGAAAATGATATTGAATGCAGCGATATGGCGTTCTGCGGCGGCGGTGCCAAGAGCGATTTCTGGCGGAAGATGTTCACCGACGTGTACGGTGTACCGGTGAAGCTGATGCAGTCCAGCGAAGGCGCGGTACTGGGTGCGGCCATTCTGGGCGGCTGTGCAGCCGGTGTGTACGCTTCCGTGGAAGAAGGCTGTGAAAAGGCTGTACGTGACGGTGCTTCCAGCCAGCCCGATTCTGCGGCACACGAACAGTATATGCACTACTACGGCATCTACCGGACACTGTATCCGGCACTGAAGGATGCTTACGCAAAGCTCCATCCGTAAGAATGGAATGAAACAATATACAAAGCGCCTGTACGGACGAAAAATCCATACAGGCGTTTGTTTGTCATGTAATACACTTATGCTCCTGTTTCTTCCAGCCACCGGACAGCTTCTTTATAATACTCTTCTTCTCTGATGCTGTCGAACCATGCCCAGCGTGGATCGGTCAGAAGTTCCCAAATAAATTTTGCAGATGCATACAGCCGCATTTGTCCGATTCCGAATATCGGATATATTTCACCGGTTGCGGTTGCAACGGTTATCCAGTTTTTATCAACACTTAGTCCGCCGAATAGTGTAGAGCCTGTGTCCAGATATTGTATCTGCAGATTGTGGAATTTATACAGCTTATCCATTGCGGACAGGAACTCACACATTCCTCCATCATGTTTATTCATGCCAAGCAGACAAGCTGCATATACAAGCTGTTTATAAGCATAAACGGCAAGCCAACCGTCAGGAATCTGTCCATCTGAACCAAAGGCGGTGATGGTGTCCAGAATACTTTTCTGGTATTTCGCTTTTTCTTCGGGACCTGCTGCATCCGGATACCGCCAATCCAGCATTCCTGCCATGGTTTCCAAATGATGTAATGCGAGATGCAGCTGTTGTTTGGCAGTATCATGTTGTGCAATGCTTCGCATCAACAGCATACTGCGACGGTTGCTGTTCTGGTGATATGGTAATTGATTCAACCATTCATCCAGTTCATGGTCATCGCATACCCGTACCATGCAGTGTATTGCCGTATTCCGGTATTCCACGGTATCAAGCAATTTTTTTGCGGTATCATGCAGCAGATCATCATATTTACTGCGGTTTTTCGGGTAATCTATGATATGGTTGGTGACTGTGCAGCATAGATAATTGGTGTAAAACAATTGATCCGGATATTGTCTGCAATAGTCCAGTATAAAACTGATTTGTTCTTCACTGGCCGGTTTGTACTTTTTCACCTGATTACGGAAGTATTGCAGTACCCTTTCTTTACCAGCAGTATCATTGTTCATCAGTTCATCTATGGTTACGCCGAAAAAGTTGGCAATAGCCGGGAGCTGCGTAATATCGGGGTATCCATAAGCACATTCCCATTTGGAGACAGATTGTGCAGATATTCCCAACGCATCTGCCAGTGCTTCCTGTGTGAGATCACGGTTTTTACGAAGCCGTTTTATATTTTCACCGAAATTCAATTCCATAAACTGTTCTTCTTTCTCTGTTGGAATTCATATAACAAAGGCCTTTGTCTGCATGTATTATAACACAGCAGACTGCACAGAACAATAACCGCGTATTTGTGCGCTATACAACCAAATGGATAGCTTTTCACTTAACAGGATAGTTGTATAAAAAATCCGCTGGAATTACTCCAACGGATAACGATAATTATGAGATGATATGTTACCGGCATTCCCGCAGCCCGTGTTCCAGTACCGGTTTACAGGATGCACCGGGTGTCAGCCTGCCATCCCGGACAAAGCCTTCCTCACGCCATGCCAGCGTGTCGGTCAGAACCTTCTCCAAAGCGGCAATCCGTTCGGCGTACAGGGGATCCGCAATACCATTGTGGCTTTCCTCCGGATCGGCGGTCAGATCAAAATACTGCCGTCTGTCATCGCCGGAGAACCAGATAAACTTTTCCAGATGCCCGTTTCCCCATGCGGTGATCCACTGGCAGGACTCCCCGTCATACAGATGCTCGCCGTGGAGATATTGTCTGTCTGCATCTCCGAACAGATTGATCCCGTCCACCGAATCCGGCACATCGATTCCGCAGAGCGAGAGCAGGGTGGGCATCACATCCCGCAGTTCCGCCAGCTTTTCGGTGACGGCTGTCCTGCCTGTATACCCGGCTCTTTCCAGTGCTTCCCGGGAGGCGGAAATGATAAGCGGCACATGGGCACTACCTTCGTACGGCAGACTCTTGCGGTACAGACAGTGATCCCCCAGCAGTTCACCGTGGTCGGAAACAAATACAATAATCGTGTTGGAGCGATCCAGTCCCTGAGCAAACAGTGCATCCCGCAGTCTGCCAATTTCGTAATCCACCTGGGTCATGGCAGCGTAATATCCCATCTGTGCCATTTCCAGCAGCTCGGGATCGACGGGACCGGTTTCGCTGTCTACGATGCGTCCGTCACGTGCCAGTCGGGCAATGTCATCCCAGTCGCCATGTTTGGGCGGTGTCAGCTCTTTCCCACGGTACATAGCCCAGAACGGTTCCGGGGCGTCAAAAGGCGGATGGGGACGGACGTAGGAGAGGGTCAGGAAAAAGGGTTTGTCGCGGTCACGCTTCCGGAGAAAATCAATGCCGCGGTCTGTGACCCAGCGGGTGGGATGGGTACTTTCGGCATAGGGCCAGGGTCTGCCTACCCAGGAGTTGCAGTCGATGCCGGTGTCGATGGGATCCGCATCTATGCCCAGTTCTTTCTGCAGCCAGTAAAAATAATCATCGGCAATCCGCTGGTTCTCGCTGTAGGGAACCTCAGGCTTCCGGTAATAGTGGAGATACCCGTCGTGCAGATCCACGGAATGGTACCCCACACTGTTTCGCAGGGGATGCACATGGAGCTTACCGGCGCAGTGGCACTGATACCCCGCATCGGCAAAACAGCCTGCCAGCGTGGCGGGATAGTCCCAGCGTACTCCGTCACGGTATCCCACCCGACGGTGATTCTCCTGCGCCATACCGGTATACAGGGCGGCTCTGGCGGGTATGCAGGTGGGTGTGGCGGAATATGCGTTTTTGAAGCGGAAACCTTCGGCGCAGAGGGTGTCCAGATAGGGTGTTTTCACATCCGGATGTCCGGCGGTGCCAAGGCAGTCACCCCGCCACTGGTCGGTGATGATGAAAAGTACGTTTGGGGCAGACATATAGATTCCTCCCTGTGGTAGTTGGTGGTTCTATTGTAGCAGACAGCGGCAGGCTTTGTCAAGGGCAGCGGCGGTAAACGCATGGGGAATGTGTGAAAACTGTGAAAAACAGCTTGCATTCCTGGGGGATTTCCTGTATAATAAAACCATAATCCGATTTTTGGTGAAGCAAGGAGGTCTATATGCCTATCAACATTGCCCTGTGCGGCATCGGCGGTTATGCCATGCTGTATACCCGATATATTCTCGATAAAAACGATCCCCGGATCTGCCCGGTAGGTGTAGTGGAGCCATATCCCCAGAGCTGTCCCAGACTGGGGGATCTGGAGGCTGCCGGAATTCCGGTGTATGCCACTCTGGACGAGCTGTACGCTGCCCATAAAGTGGATCTGACTGTGATCGCCACGCCCATCCAGTTCCACACACCCCAGATCCTGACCGCCCTGAAAAACGGCTCCCATGTGCTGTGCGAAAAGCCCCTGTGTGCGGATGAAGCGGATATTGAGCTTCTGCAGAATACCGCCGAAGAAGCCGGAAAGTTTGTGTTTATCGGTTATCAGTGGTCGTATGCTCCCGCTACATTGCACCTGAAAAAAGACATCGGTGCGGGGCGGTTCGGTAAATGTCTGGATATGAGAACCCTCGTCCTCTGGCCCCGGGATCTGGCGTACTACCGCAGGGGATCCGGCTGGGCAGGGAAGGTTGCCGCCGCAGACGGTGCCCTGATCTACGACAGCATTGCCAATAACGCCACGGCGCACCATCTCCACAATATGCTGTTTGTGTTGGGGGAAGACGGAAAAGCCGCTGTGCCGGATTCCGTACACGGAGAACTGCTGCGTGCCAACAGCATTGAGAATTTCGATACCTGCAAGGTGGATCTGACCTTCTCCGGCGGTACGAAAGCCTGCTATATTGTGTCCCATGCGGTAGACAAAGTTATGAACCCCAGCTATCATTACCGGTTTGAGAAAGCGGATGTGTATTATTCCCAGACGAAAAACGATCTGTCCATGGCTATCATGCCGGAAGACTACACGGAATACGGTGAGATCGTTGCCGTTACAGCCGATGGGGAACGGATCTCCTACGGCAATCCCTTTGCAGAGGAATACGGAAAGCTGGAAGCGGCTATTTCTGCGGCTCTGCGTGGCGATACAAGAGAATTCCCCTGCGGCATCGAGGCGGCTTCCGTACATACAAGGATCATCAACCGGCTGCAGAAAACCGAAACGGTGAAAAACATAGCAGAAAATAAAGTGGTGCGCACCGAAGAACGGGTGTATGTACCGGGACTGTGGGAGGCACTGATGGAATGCTACAGAGATCCGGGAAGGTCTCTGGCAGAATGGACGGAGGACTGAGCATGACAAAAATCAGAGTAGGTCTTCACGGTATGAACGGACATCAGATCCACAACCGGCTGAAAAACCATCCGGACGGCGAAATTGCGGCGGTGTGTATGACGGAAGCGGAGTGGAAACGGATACCCGGCTGGGAGAATATCCCACGGTACGATACGCTGGAAGAAATGCTGGCGGCGGGGGGGCTGGATCTGGTGTGTCTCTGTTCTCCCCGGCGTGCCGATCAGGAAAGAGACGCAATTCTCTGTCTGGAAGCCGGATGCCATGTGTATGCGGAAAAACCGGCGGTACTGTCGGAGGCGGGACTGGACAGGATACTGGCGGCGGCTGAAAGCTGTGGGAAAGAGTTTCACGAAATCGCCGATACGGTGTTCTTTGAGCCGTACTGGTCCATGAAAAAGCTGGTACAGAGCGGGAAAATCGGTCAGGTGGTACAGGTATACGCCCAGAAATCCTATCCCATGCGTTCCGGGCAGCGTCCGCAGGATGAAGAAACGGACGGCGGTCTGATCCGGTGGGTGGGCATCCACGCCATGCGGTTTGTGGAACATATCACCGGTCTGCGGGTGACGGATATTGAAGCCAGAGAAACCCATCTGGGCAATGCAGTGCTGAACGGTGTGCCGGAAGGCGGGCTGTATACGGCAGCAGTGCTGTCCATGACGCTGGAAAACGGCGGTGTGGCTGCCATCTGCATGAACTACCTGAACCCCACGGGATTTCCCGGATGGGGTAACGAGCATGTGCGGATTTTCGGTACAGGCGGGATGATGGAGATCACCGACGGTGGCAAACACAGCCATATCTATACGGACAGGGACGAGGGGGAAATCGACCTGACAGCTTCCGACTGCCAGGATTTTCTGGATCTGCTTCTGGCGCACCTGCGGTATGGTGAGCCCATGCCCATGACGGCAGAAGAAGAGCTGCATCCCCTGCGGACTGTGATCCGTGCCAAGGACAAAGCCGTGACTGTGTAGAAGATACAAAGGAGGAAACCATGTCTTTTCGTGTCAACAGACCTTGCGGACTGGAAAAATCTGCGGAGTACCGGGTGACTGCCGCAGTTCCCGGAATAGAGGAAGAACTGTACTGTGCATA
>JAFZET010000170.1 GCA_017560565.1 Clostridia bacterium
GAAAACGCTCAAACAGGAGATCGAACTTCAGAGAGTCGATATCCGTGATGCCTATCAGATAGGCAACCAGACTGCCTGCACCCGATCCACGACCGGGACCTACAGGAATTCCTTCTTCCTTGGCATGGTTGACAAAATCCCACACCACAAGATAATACTCGGAATATCCCATCTGGTGGATCACGGAAAGCTCATAGTCTATCCGTTCCCGATAGGTTTCCACGGAATACTTTTCATCCGGAACAACCGCACCGGAGGCGAGCTTCCGCTCCAGACCGGCGATTGCCAGAGAACGAAGGTATTCCGTTGGTTTCATGCCATTTTCGGGTGTATATCTGGGCAGCTGTATTTCCCCGAAGGTATAATCAAACCGGCATCTTTCCGCAATTTTTGCAGTGTTTTCGATAGCACCGGGAAAGGCACTGAACAGTGCTTCCATTTCTGCGGTACTTTTGTAATAAAACTCGTTGGTTTCAAAACCGATGGGCCTGCCATCTGTGATCACATTGCCTGTCTGCACACACATCAGAATGGCCTGGGTATCGGCATCCTGACGGTTCAGATAATGGACATCGTTGGTGGCAACCATGGGAATCCCGGTCTTTTCGGAAAGCTCCCGAATGCCTTCGCACACGACCTTATCATCATCCAGCCCATGGTTCTGAATCTCCAGATAGTAATGGTCTTTTCCAAAGAGCGTCTGCATAAACCGGGCGTGTTCTTCGGCTTTTGCGTATTCTCCGGCAAGAATGTTCTGGGGAATATATCCGGCCAGACAGGCGGAGAGGGCGATCAGTCCTTCCGTATGTCCCTGCAGCAGTTCCAGGTCGATTCTGGGTTTGGTGTAAAAACCATCCGTATAGGCTTTGGAGACCAGCCATATCAGATTCCGGTAGCCGGTTTCATTTTCCACCAACAGAACGAGGTGGTAACTCTTTCCGTCCCGTTCCCTGTCCCTGTCCTGCATACTGCGCCGTGCGACATAAACTTCACAGCCAATGATGGGTTGGATCCCCTGGTCTTTGCAGGCTTTATAGAAAGCAACCGCACCGTACAGTACACCATGATCGGTTATCGCCACTGCGGAATGTCCCATTTCTTTCGCTTTTCCGGGAATATCGGTAATACGGCAGGCTCCGTCCAGCAGACTGTATTCGCTGTGCAGATGCAAATGTACGAAATCAGGCATGACAAATCTCCTTTCTTTTATGTTTTGTTCGGAAATTATGGGTTCTCAGGCGTGCAGGGCATCTCAGCCTGCAGTCCGGCTGCATATTCAAGAAGTTTTTCCATGCGGTGCTTCATGCCCGATTTGGAAACTTTTGGCTCACACAGATTTCCCAGCTCCGCCAGAGAAACCTGCTCATATTCCAGACGGAGTCTGGCTGTTTTCTGCAGATTCTCCGGCAGCTTGGATATGGCACCCGTTTCGGTCAGAAGACGGATGGCGTCAATGTACTTTTTGGATGCTTCCAGTTGCTTTTCGATATTCGCCGTATCACAGTTCACCTGACGGTTGACAGAATTTCGGAACTCCTTGACGATTTTTGCATTCATAATATCGAAAGCTGCCGCAGAAGCACCGATATAGGCAAGAAAATCCTCCATATTACCGCTGCTCTTATAGTACAGAATCCATTTTTCTTTTCCGTTTGCCGGATGGCGCACGGATGCGTGCATCATGAATCCTGCATTTTCCAGCAGAGCTGCGGCAGCGTTCCGTTCTGCTTCACTGCGGAAGGTAAACTCCAGGTGATATCGTTTCTGCGGATCTGTCATGGCGCCGTACCGGACAAAGAGTGCCCGGATCAGTACAGACAGACAGGCATCACACCGGCAGCTCTCCCCCCATGCCCGAATCTGTGCTGCGGTATCGGTATTGTCTGACGGTTCCGCATGGAGAACGGCGTCCCATAGGTACCGGCAGCATTTTTTCCGGATGGTCAGTGCGGTCAGGGCTTCCTTACACTTTTGACTGAATGATTCTTTCATAAATGGGTTTCTTTCAGGGTATCCGTATCAGTTCTGTTTCAATATGGATACCGTAGTTTTCATAAATGGTGTTCTGGATCTTTTCGATCAATTCCGTGACATCACGACTGGTGGCACCGCCTGTGTTGATGATAAATCCGGCGTGTTTTTCGGAAACCTGCGCACCGCCCACCGATGTGCCTTTCAGACCGGATTCATCGATCATCTGGGCTGTATATCTTCCTGGGTACCGTTTGAAGACACTGCCTGCGCTGGGATATTCCAGCGGCTGCTTGGATACACGGCGGTTCATGAAATCATCCATTTTGGCAGTGATTTCATCTTTATTTCCTGGAACAAGGGAGAATTTTGCGGACAAAATGATCCACTCTGGATGTTCACGGTAGATACTTTCCCGATAACCGAAACTGTGATCCTCTCCTGTAATGGTATAAATCCTGCCGTCCGTGGTGTCCAGATAGGTACTTTCCGTCACAATATTCTTCATTTCCCCGTCATACGCCCCGGCATTCATAAACACCGCCCCGCCAATAGAACCGGGGATTCCGTTGGCAAACTCCATACCGGTCAGAGAAGCGTCTCTTGCGGATTTGGAAACAGCAGTCAGTGAGGCACCGGCTTCGGCTGTAATGCAGGTATCCGTGATCTCCACCCGGTTCATTCCCGTTGTGGAAATGACGATACCGTCAAAGCCCTCGTCGGAAAATAATACATTGCTCCCGTTGCCAAGGACGATATACCGGAATCCCTTCACACTGCATTCTCTGATAAGATACACCAGGGATTCACGGGAATCACAGACAGCGTACAACACGGCAGAACCGCCAATCCGGAAAGTGGTATGGCGGCTCATGGGTTCATTTTTTTTCCACTGTATCTGATACCGGAGGTCTGACGGTTCTTCAGATTTTTTCTGTTCCAGTTCTTCCATCCACTGGAATAACAAAGACATAATGGATCTCCTTTAGGGTGGATTCTGACTGTCAGAGGATCTCCAGAAGCTCTGTCAGTTCTTGTATAGTATACGTAGGATTACGCC
>JAFZET010000171.1 GCA_017560565.1 Clostridia bacterium
ATATTGGCAGCAGCTTCCTTGGCAGCTTTTGCAGCAGCGGCAGCTTTTGCGGCTTCTTCCAACAGACCCAGAGACAAAACCTTATCAAAATCACGCAGCAGCGCGATCTTGGTAGCATCGTTAGTCTTTGCCTTCAGTACATCATACAGAGCCGTGATGGCAAGGGCAGTGTTCAGGTCGTTGTCCATGGCGTCGGTGAAGCGCTTCTTCAGAGCCGCAAACTGTTCTTCGTCAACAGCGGCGCCGTCATCCTTCAGAGAAGCGATCTTTGCCACCAGCTTGTTGTAGGCAGTCTTGGTGCCGTCCATGCCTTCCCAGGAGAATACCAGAGACTTCCGGTAATGGGACTGGAGACAGAACAGACGGTATACCAGAGGAGAGTAGCCCTTTTCTTCCAGCAGGGAAACGGTCAGGAATTCCCCGGAGGACTTGGACATCTTGCCGGTATTGGTGTTCAGGTGGAGTACATGGAACCACTGCTTACACCAGTCATGGCCGATGTAGGCTTCACTCTGGGCGATTTCGTTGGTGTGGTGGGGGAAGGCATTGTCGATCCCGCCGCAGTGCAGGTCGCAGTATTCACCCAGATGCTTCAGGCTGATGGCGGAGCATTCGATGTGCCAGCCGGGATACCCAACGCCCCATGGAGAATCCCACTTCAGTTCCTGATCCTCAAACTTGGACTTGGTGAACCACAGAACAAAGTCGGTCTTGTTCTTTTTGGCGGTATCTTCTTCCACGCCGTCACGGACGCCCACAGCCAGGTCTTCCGCTTCCTGCTTGTTGAATACATAATATTCTTCCAGCTTGGAGGTGTCAAAGTATACGTTGCCTTCTGCCAGATAGGCGTATCCCTTTTCCAGCAGTCCTTCGACCATGGTGATGAATTCCGGGATGCAGTTGGTGGCGGGTTCCACAACGTCCGGAATCTTGATATGGAGCTTTTCACAGTCGGCAAAGAAGGCGTCAGTATAGAACTTTGCGATTTCCATGACGGTCTTCTTTTCTCTCTTGGCGCCCTTGAGCATCTTGTCTTCGCCGGTGTCCGCATCGCTGGACAGGTGTCCCACGTCGGTGATGTTCATAACACGCTTTACTTCATAGCCGTCATAGCGCAGGTACTTTTCCAGTACGTCTTCCATGATGTAGGAGCGCAGGTTGCCGATATGGGCAAAATGGTATACAGTGGGACCGCAGGTGTACATACCCACCTTGCCGGGTTCGTGGGTCACAAATTCATCTCTGGTATGGGTAAGGCTGTTGTATAACTGCATGGTATATTTCTCCTTGATGATGTATATACGGTATTTTTATTCTTAAAAATCTTCCGGTGCGGCTGCCGGAGCGGGTTCTTCTTCGCTTTCCCGGCGGAAGTACAGGTACAGGCTGCCCGCCAGAACGCCGATGCTGATGATGTACAGTGCCAGAACCAGCAGAGGATCGTCCGTCACAAACCACAGGGCGGCACCGTTGAAAAAGATATGACCGACAATGGAGGGGAGGATAGAACCGTACCGCCGGTTCAGGAGGGAGAACAGGGCTCCCAGCAGAGCGGCATAACCGATGGCGATGGGTGTTCCGTGGCAGATCCCGAACAGGAGTGCGGACAGGATCACGGTCAGCCAGCCGGGTGTACCTCTGCGGATCCGGGACTCCGCCAGCCCCCGGAAGGTGATTTCCTCCGCAAGCCCCGTCATCACGGCAGTGGACAGGATCTCCAGAAAGATATTGGTAGTCCCCAGATACTGGTACTGTTCTTCCAGACCGGCAAACCAGGCTTCCGGCAGGGGCAGGAAAGAAATCGTGACCGATACGAAAATATTCAGGGCAGTCCCGGCTGTGGCGCACCAGAACAGGGCTGCCGGCGGTACGGGACGGATACCGCATTCGGTAAACAGGCTTTTCCGGCGCAGGGTGAAGAATATTCCCAGAAACAGCACCGTAAGCGTACCGGATACCAGCGTCAGCAGAGAGATCTTCTCATACACTGCTTCCACGATGGCTTCGGACATATCGTGGATCCCGTCTGTCAAACCGCCGGGGGAGGTGAACATTCCGCCCATTTCCCCCAGGGCATAGTAGGCACTGTAAATACCGATCACAGCAGACTGGATCATAATGAACAGCAGGACATAGCAGACTGCTTTTGCCATACCTGCCAGAAACCGACCGAAGGCACCGCTTTTTTGCCGGAGGCGTTCTGCGGGTTCCGGTATGCTGCGGCTCTCCTCTGTCAAAGGCAGACCGCATCGGGTACAGAAACGGCCGTCTTCCGGATTTTCCTGCTGACAGCGTGGACATTGCATAGGGTATGTGTGTGGACGGTATCTCTGCGGAAAACACCGTCCGCTCCTTTCTTTGTGTTTGCTTTACTGTGCTTCCGCTTCCTTTTCGGCCAGCAGAGCCTCCACGGCTTCCAGACGCTTCATAACGGCAGTGATTTCGTTCTGGATCGGGTCGGGAATGTGTACCTGGTCCAGGTCGGAGTTCGGTCTGCGCCGTTCTCTTTCCACGACTTTTTCACCGTCTTTGATCACTACTTTGGCAGGTACCCCCACCGCTGTGCAGTTGGCGGGAATTTCGGTAAGCACTACGGCACCGGAGGCGATCTTGACATTGTCGCCCACCGTAAAGTTCCCCAGCACCTTGGCTCCGGAACCCACCATGACATTGTTGCCCAGGGTGGGATGACGCTTACCGGTCTGCTTGCCGGTACCACCCAGAGTCACACCCTGATAAATGGTGCAGTAGTCGCCGATTATGGCGGTTTCGCCGATGACCACACCGGCGCCATGGTCAATGAACAGTCCCTTGCCAATGGTGGCGCCGGGATGGATCTCGATACCCGTCAGAAAACGGGCCAGCTGGGATACGGCTCTGGCGGACAGGGCAAGTCCCTTGTCGTTGAGTATATGGGCGATCCGGTAAAACAGCAGGGCGTGTACGCCGGAGTACATCAGCAGTACTTCTGCCCGCCCCAGTGCTGCAGGGTCTCTTTCACAGATGGAATCCGCTTCTTCGATCACGTAGCGGACAACTTTGCAGAGGGAGCGTTCCAGCTTGTTGGAGGCTACCAGCCGGATCTGTACGGGCTTTTCTTCCGTTTTGCGGACATTTACATGAATTTTCATAAAACAGTACCTCAGAGGGAACAAAAAAACCTCCTCCGGCTGCAGGACAGCGGAAAAGAGGCGCAGTACGCGGTTCCACTCTTTTGTTTCTCTCAGATGTACCCTCTAACGGGGGTCAGGCGCATTTCATTACAAAATGAGACTCTCACGGCAGAGCCGCAGCGATGGAATGCACAGCCGGCGGATCCACACGCTCCTTTCACCGTCCGGGGCGTTCTCTGCAGAAAAATCCGGTATCCGATTCTTTCCCATCATCGTCATGCTCTATTATACAGCATACACCGGGATTTGTAAACCACCTGCCGGAAAAAAGACGTAAAAAATACTGCAAGATTCTCGCCAAACTCTTGTAAAACCTGCAGAATTTATGGTATAATATAAGGTGATATGAAAAAATGCCGTATCAGCGCAGAATGTATCCTTTTCCACGGATACTGCCGATGGCTCCGTCCCCCAGCAGGGGCGTGAGTTTTTTGCGCAGATGGGTCATGTGAACCTCGCAGGCGTTGCCCTCCACCCCTTCCGGCCAGACAGCGGCAATCAGGGCGGTTTTGGACACGGCGATTCCGCGGTTTTCGGCAAGCAGTGTCAGAAGCCGGAACTCCCGGTCTGTCAGACGCACACTTTTCTGTCCGCAGCGAACCAGACTGCCCTCCGGGATCAGAAGCAGATCAGCTTTGCTCTCCGGTACTGCTTTGGCGGTGTCCAGCTGCAGAATGGCACTCTCCCATGCGGGAAGAGAGACCGGCCAGGGCAGAGCGGCGTACGGCACGGATTCCGAAAACCGTCTGTGCAGCGGATCGGTGAGCCAGGTTTCCCGGCGGTAGGCAACCAGCACAACGGCGGCTTCCGCAGTCAGCGCATCGGGAACGGGAAGGGTATCGCCCATCACCAGAACCAGTCCGTCACCGGCCAGAAGGGACAGCTTTGCTTCCCAGAGAGGCAGGGCGGCACGGAGAAGATCATCGGTACGGCGGTCTCCGGTCTGGATATGCAGCTGCATCCTGTTCACCTTCCTTTCGCAGTTTGGAACACGATCAGTATACCATACCGCCGGAGCATTTGTCAAGCACCCCTGCGGGCAGGAGAAAGGTGGTGGAGGTTTGCTGTATGAGAATAGCGCAGCTTTGCCGGAGGATATGGAAACCGGTACTGCCTGCTTCTTTACAGGTCATCGTTTTCTTTCGCCCGTTCAGGTGAAGCGTATGTATCCCGCACTGGTCAGGAGCGTTCTGCAGGCGGCGGAAGAGGGCTGCCGGTATTTTATCAGCGGCGGTGCCATGGGATTTGATCTGCTGGCCGCCCGGACGATCCTGCTGCTCCGGCAGGAGTTCCAAAGAGACATCCATCTGGTGCTGGCTCTGCCCTGCAGAAATCAGACGGAACGCTGGCTCTACGGAAACCGGGGCATGGAAAACATCCGGCAGTACAGTGAGGTAAAGGCCCTTGCCGGTACAGTGGTGTATATGCAGGACTTTTACACCACGGGATGCATGAAGGTACGGAATCAGTATATGGCGGATCATGCCGGACGGTGCATCGCTTTCTGGAGCGGCGTAAAACGGGGCGGCACATACCAGACGGTGTGTATGGCGCAGAAAGCCGGCATTTCCGTATGGAATCTGTATCCCACAGTGCTGGAGGACGGCGAAGCGGCGGATCTGCCGGAAGCATAAATCAGTTCAAAATATAATTATATAAACGACCAAGGAGAAACCGAGAATGAAAACTTTAGCAAAGACCAGTTTTGCCGGCGTGCGTCCGGTACTGACCATCGTAATGGACGGCGTGGGTCTGGCACCTGCCGGAGAAGCCAATGCCGTATCCCTTGCCAGAACCCCCAATCTGGACAAACTGCTGGCAAACTATCCTGTGATCCAGCTGAGAGCACACGGTACTGCCGTAGGTCTGCCCTCCGATGACGACATGGGCAACTCCGAAGTAGGCCACAATGCACTGGGTTCCGGTCAGGTGTTCGCACAGGGCGCCAAGCTGGTTTCCAACTCCATTGAATCCGGCAAGATGTTCGTTTCCGAAACCTGGAAGACTCTGGTGAACGGCGTGAAGGACAACGCATCCACCCTGCACTTCATCGGTCTGTTCTCTGACGGGAACGTACACTCCCACATCGACCACCTGAAGGCCATGCTGACCCATGCCAAGGAAGAAGGCGTCCGTAAGATCCGCATCCACATCCTGCTGGACGGTCGTGACGTAGGTGAAACCTCCGCTTTTGAGTATATCGATCCCTTTGAAGATTTCCTCGCTTCTCTCCGTGATGAAAACTGTGATGTGAAGATCGCATCCGGCGGCGGCAGAATGAAGATCACCATGGACCGCTACGAAGCCAACTGGGCTATGGTGGAAGCCGGCTGGAAGACCCATGTGCTGGGCGAAGGCAGACTGTTTGCATCCGCTCACGAAGCTGTGGAAACCTACCGTGCCGAAACCGGTGCCATCGACCAGGATCTGGATCCCTTCGTGATCGGCGAAAACGGACAGCCCGTGGGCACCATTGAAGACGGCGACTCTGTGATCTTCTACAACTTCCGCGGCGACCGTGCCATTGAGATCTCCAAGACCTTTGAAGCCGGTGCCGACTTTGACAAGTTCGACCGTATTCGCGTTCCCAGCGTTCTGTACGCCGGTATGCTGGAATACGACGGCGACCTGCATATTCCCAGCCGGTATCTGGTATCTCCTCCGGAAATCACCAACACCATGGGCGAATATCTGGCAGCAGCCGGTATCAACCAGTACGCCATCTCCGAAACCCAGAAGTACGGTCATGTAACTTATTTCTGGAACGGCAACCGCAGCGGCAAGTTCTCCGAAGAGCTGGAAACCTATGTGGAGATCTCCTCCGACATCGTTCCCTTTGAACAGAGACCCTGGATGAAGTGCGCTGAAATCACCGACAAGCTGATCGAAGCTCTGGAATCCGGCAAGTACGACTGCCTGCGGGTGAACTTCCCCAACGGTGACATGGTTGGTCACACCGGCAGCCTGGAAGCCACCATCTGCTCCATGGAAGCTCTGGATCTGCAGCTGGGTCGCATCCTGAACGTAGTGGACAAGGTAGGGGCTGTTGCACTGATCACTGCTGACCACGGCAATGCTGACGAAATGGCTGAAGTGGACAAGAAGACCGGTGCGCCCAAGCGGAACAAGGACGGCAGCCTGAAGGCCAAGACCAGCCATACCCTGAACAAGGTTCCCTGCATCCTCTACGATAACGTAGCAAAGGACGCATATACTGTGAAGGAAGACGACGGGCACTTCGGTCTGTCCTCTGTGGCAGGTACGGTTGTAAACCTTCTGGGCTATGAAAAGCCTGAAATGTGGGACGACAGCCTGATCGAGCTGAAGTAAGTTTATCAATGAAATGATTCCGGAAAGTCGGCGGTTCCTGTGTTTGCAGGGCTGCCGGTTTTCCTGCGTTTTGTGAGGGTTTATGTTTTCTGAAAACGGCGTGATTTTCCAGAGTTCTCTGCTGGAACTGCCCGGCATCTGCCACGGTTTTTCTACCAGAGCGGGCGGCATCAGTACCCATCCGTACACGAAAACCATGAATCTGGCTATGGGCAGAGAGGATGACGACGATACGGTGCGCCGGAACGGGGATATTTTTGCTTCCCTGGTGTCCGGCGGTGTGTACCAAACGGAGCATCTGGTCACAGCTTCCCAGATTCATTCAGCAAAGGTACGGATCCTGACGGCGGAAAACCGGGGAGAGGGCATGGTAAAGCCTGCGGGAGAAGACTGCGACGGTTTTGTTACCGATATTCCCGGGGTGCTGCCCATGATCCGTGTAGCGGACTGTACACCTGTCCTTCTTTCCGGTGCAAAAGCCGACGGATCTCCGGTGATCGGTGCGGTGCACGCCGGCTGGAGAGGAAGCGCCGCCGGGATCGCCGCAGAAGCCGTGGAAAAAATGGTGTCCCTTGGTGCGGACAGGGACAGCATCCGTGCCGCCGTCGGTCCTCATATCGGCACCTGCTGCTACGAAGTGGGGGCGGATATGGTGGAAGCTGTAACGGCTATGGCGGGTGCGGCATTTGCGGAAGCATACTGCACGCCCAGACGGACGGATGAACACGGACTGCAGAAATACACAGCCGATATGACCGGTATGAACCGGTACTGGCTGACGGCAGCCGGGGTCACGGCAGAGCGGATCGATGTCAGTTCCGCCTGTACCATGTGTGATCCGGAGCGGTTCCATTCCCACCGTGCCACAGCCGGAAAACGGGGTGCCATGGGTGCGGTCATCGGGATTCTGCCTGTATAAACCGGATTCACGGATAAATCCGGAAACATTCACACAAAAAACACATAAAAACCCGAAATTCCCCGGGTTGTTCAAGATTTATTTATAAATCTGTGATATACTATTTGAAAACGGTTTTGAGGGAATGACTATATTCCGGCAAAGCCGCGGCATACGAAAAATCCAAAACGGGAGAGCCATCCACTATGATAGAAATAACCAATCTGGTGAAAAACTACGGCAGCAAGTTTGCCGTTGACGACATCAGCTTCCGGGTAGGCAAGGGTGAGATCGTCGGTTTCCTGGGTCCCAACGGGGCAGGGAAGTCCACGACCATGAATATCCTGACCGGTTATCTGTCCTCTACTTCCGGCGAAGCCAAGGTAGGCGGCATTGATATCCTGGAAAACCCCTACGAGGCAAAGAAGCTCATCGGTTTCCTGCCCGAACAGCCTCCGGTATACCCGGACATGACCGTAGACGAATACCTGAATTTCGTTTATGAGATCAAGCAGTGCAAGCTGAACCGTGAAAAGCATCTGACCGAGATCCGCATGGTTACCAAGATCGATGATGTCCGCAAGCGTCTGATCAAGAACCTGTCCAAGGGATACCGTCAGCGTGTGGGCATCGCACAGGCACTGGTGGGCAATCCGCCGGTCATCATCTTCGACGAACCCACGGTAGGTCTTGACCCCAAGCAGATCATCGAGATCCGCAACCTGATCCGTAACCTGGGTCAGAACCACACCGTTATTCTCTCCACCCACATCCTGAGCGAAGTACAGGCTGTCTGCGACCGGATCGTCATCATCAACGAAGGCAAGATCATCGCCGATGAAAAGACGGAGAACATCACCCGTGTGGTGGAGGAAAACCGGAAGTACAGTGTAAAGGTCTGTGGTCCCCAGAGAGAAGTGCAGGCTGCCCTGAACGGACTGGCCGGCGTTGTGGCTGTTGAGGCTACCGGGGAACGGGACGGCGACAGCTACACCTTCCAGATCGAAGCCGAAAAGGGCAACGACCTGCGCAAGGCACTGTTCTATGCCATGAGTGAACGGAACTGGCCTATCATCGGTCTGGAAGCCGTAGGGATGAACCTGGAAGAAGTGTTCATCAAGATCATGGACGCCGATCTGTCCAGAAAGAGATAAATCATAAATACGGAGTATTAAACTATGTTAGCAATCTATAAGAAGGAAATGCGCACATATTTCACAACTCCTCTGGGGTATGTGTTTATTGCTGTATTCCTTGCCGTTTCCGGGTTCATTTTTGCGGTCAGCACCCTGCAGTCCCAGACCTCTGATCTGTCCGGGTATTTCCAGCTGATGATCTTTGGTTACATTGTGATGATTCCGATCCTGACCATGCGCTCCTTCGCAGAAGAACGCCGTGCCAAGACGGAACAGATCCTGATGACTTCCCCCGTTTCCATCACCGGCATGATTATGGCAAAGTTCCTTGCCGCCTTCTCCATGTTCGGTGTGACTGTGCTGGCCTCCTGCCTGTACTATCTCCCCCTGTTCAAGTACGGTGAACCCAATGTGGCCAAGGCCGCCGGCTGTTTCATCGCCATGCTCCTGATCGGTATGTGCTTCATCGCCGTGGGTATTTTCGTATCCACCCTGACCGAATCTCCCGTGACCGCTTCCATCGGCACCATGGGTATTCTGGTGGGCTTTGCCGGTGCTGCCATCTTCAACAACCTGATCGATACTTATTTGATCCGTTATGTCCTGAGCTGGATCTCCATTTACAGCCGGTACATCAACTTCACCTACGGGATCTTTGACATTGCCGCTACCCTGTACTATCTCTCCATCACCGCCATCTTCCTGTTCCTGGCTGTCCGTGTGTACGAGAGAAGACGGTATGCGTGATCACGGAAGGAGACTTGTACCATGAGAAACAGCTATTACCAGAGCAGAAAATTCAAGTATGGCTCCATGGCAACCGCCTTCACCATTGGTTTCATTGCCATTGTGGTCATCTTCAATATCATCTTCACCGCCCTGGCTTCCCGCTTCAACTGGTTCATTGATATGACCGGTGAGCAGGTATTCACCCTGTCCGAAGAAGCCAAGGAAATTATGTCTGACATTACCGATGACGTGAAGATCATCTTCGCTTCCGATCCGGACGTACTGATGACCGGCGCCGATTCCCAGTATATGCGTTACGTTTACACCACCGCCCTGCAGCTGGAAGAAGAATTTTCCAACATCACGGTGGAATGTGTGAACGTGCTGAAGCATCCCTCCTATTTCCGCGAATACTATAACACCACCAATACCGACATCGACTCCGACTCTGTTGTGGTTGTCAGCGGCAGCGAAGTGCGTATCTTCAAGGCAGAAGCGTTCTTCACCTTTGATGAAAACTATGAGTATGTGTGGGCGTACAACGGGGAATACAAGCTGGTTTCCGGTATCATGCAGGTAACCCAGACCGATAGCCCCATCGTGGCTTTCACTACTGAACACGGTGAAGATATGAATAACGGCGGTGCGTCCAACCTTGCCATGATCTTCGCAGACAACGGTTTTGAAGTGCAGACTGTGAACCTCGCCAACGAAGAGCTGGATGACGACTGCAGAATTCTTGTAATCTACAATCCTCGTTATGACTTCACCGGCAGCGAAGCCGATGCAGACCAGTTCAACGAAATCAAGAAGCTGGACAAGTTCCTGGACAACTACGGCTGTCTGCTGGTATTTGCCGAACCCGAATACGTGGACAACCTGACCAACCTGAACGAGTACCTGGAAGAATGGGGTATCTCCTACGTGAGCGATACCTACATCCGCGACAAGGAACACGCCATGACCATTGACGGCTACGGCATCGTGACCGAATACCAGTCCGAAACTCTGGGTGCTTCCATTTACTCCGAGCTTTCCGCTCTGGCAACGCCCCCCAAGGCTATGATCTATAAGTCCATGCCTATCGACATTCTGTGGGAATCCGGCGGTGACCTGTCCGGCTCCCGTGATGTTTCTCCCGTTCTGAAGTCCCACGAAACCTCCGAGCTGGTGGTAGACGGCGCTGTTACCGAAGTAGGTTCCTACAATGTTATGACCATCTCCCGGGAAACCAGAATCGTAGATAACGAATACTACTACTCTTACGTGATCGCAGCAGGTTCTCCCACCTTCTCCGACGGTGCCTATGTGGTTTCCAACTCCTACGCCAACAAGGATATCCTCAGCGCAGCCATGAAGGCAGTGGGTCGTGAAAGAGTTCTGGCCGTACTGGACTTCAAGCCTTTCGATGATGATGAAATCACCATCACCACCGAAGAAGCCAACAACTGGACGGCGGCTATGACGCTGGTGATCCCTGTGATCATCTCTGCCTGCGGTATCTATGTGGTTACCCGCAGAAAACATGCATAATCGTTCAGCATCCCATTTTCGCAGTATTATAAGAATATTGGAGATAAAATACCAATGATCAAACAGCAAAAAACATTTGCCATCGGTTTCGGGATCGCCTTTGTGGTGATGCTGGTGCTGTATTTCGTAGTGGTAGCTCCACTGCTTGTGGAAGAAGCAGCAGAAACCGTGGCACTGGAAACCGTGGAAGGGGAAGCGGAAGGCTCCAACAGCCGGTATCTGATGTTCCCCCAGGTGGAAAGATCCGGTATCCAGTCCATTGAAGTGCATAACGAATACGGCGGATACACTTTCTACCGTGATGCTTCCGACAACTTCGTGCTGAAGGGGTACGAAGGTATGGCCTACGACCAGGAACTGTTTGCTTCCTATGTGGTGTCTGCCGGGTATACCCTTGCCATGATGAAGATCACCGACAATGCCACCCCCGAACAGATGAAGGAATACGGTCTGGACAACCCCCAGGCGTACTGGATCCTGACCACCACCGAAGGGGATGTGCATCAGGTGAACGTAGGGGATATTCTGGTCACCGAAGGCGGTTATTACTGCTCTTACGAGGGTCGTGACACCGTGTACATTTTGTCCACCACGCTGGCAGACACCATGCTCCAGCCTGTGGAAAAGATGATTACTCCCCTGCTGACCGCCGGTATGTCCCAGAACAACTATTTTGAAACCGACAACTTCACCATCTGGCATGGGGAAGAACTGTTCATCCGTCTGGTGAATAAGGAAGAATCCGAAAAGACCAATCCAGATGCCATTGTGGAATGCAAGATGACCTATCCGGCGCCTTATGTTCCCAACACCAATCTGTACTACGAGATCTTATATAACTTCATGGCTCTGCAGGGTACAGAAACCGTAAAGATCGGTCCCAGCGAAGAGGAACTGGAAAAATACGGGCTGGCTAACCCCGCCTACACCATTTCCTATACCTTCCAGGATATTCCCTTCTACATTTTCGTGTCTGAACAGCAGAAAGACGGAACCTACTACGCTGTATCCAACCTGTACGGCTACCAGCTGGTTGCCAAGGTGGATGCTTCCATGCTGGGCTTTGTGGACTACGGTCTGTTTAAGTGGATCTCCGAATATCCCTTCCAGGCATACGTGACCAGCGTGGATACCATGCGGGTTATCTCCGGTGATGGGAAACTGGATACTTCGTTCAAGCTGACTCATGGTACCAATGCAGAAGGCAATGCTACTCTGGAAGTTGACTGCAGTGACGGACAGCACATCAACAACGACAATATCTACAATTTCCGGCAGTTCTACAAGACCCTGCTGTCTGTGATCCTGCAGGAATACACCCCCCTGAGTGAAGAAGAAAAGAC
>JAFZET010000172.1 GCA_017560565.1 Clostridia bacterium
CAGAAGGAATATATACATATGCATAACTGTGATTTTGATGTGGCGGTTGTGGGTGCGGGGCATGCCGGAGTGGAAGCGGCTCTGGCGGCGGCACGTACCGGACTGACGGCGGCACTGTTTTCCCTGTCGCTGGATCAGGTTGCCAATATGCCCTGCAATCCCTCCATTGGGGGAACGGGGAAGGGACATCTGGTCTTTGAGATCGATGCGCTGGGAGGCGAAATGGGAGCGGCGGCTGATAAGGCTACCATCCAGAGCCGGACGCTGAACACCAGCAAAGGTGCGGCGGTACGCTCCAAGAGAGTGCAGGCTGACCGTCGGCTGTATACTGCCCTGATGAAGCAGACTATGGAAAACACGCCCGGTCTGCGGCTGATTCAGGGGGAAGTGACGGCGGTACACGTAAGAGAGGGCGAGCACGGCACCGAAGTCTGCGGCGTGACCGTGGAGCCATGCGGCTTTTTCTCCTGCCGTGCGGTGATCCTGTCCACCGGTACCTATCTGGGGGGGACCACCCATGTGGGAGATGTGATGCGCCGGAGCGGTCCGGACAATTCTCTTCCGGCAGAGGGGCTGACCGACTGCCTGAAGGGGTTGGGGCTGAACATGATGCGGTTCAAGACCGGCACACCGCCCAGAATCCATCGCCGGAGCATTGATTTTTCCAAGCTGGAGCTGCAGGAAGGGGAAGAATACATCACGCCTTTCTCCAGCCTTACCGACCCGGAAAAGATGAACGGCATCGACCAGATCCCCTGCCACGTGGTGTACACCAACGCCGACACCCACCGGATCATTCACGAGAACATCCACCGTTCTCCCCTGTATTCCGGCAAGATCCACGGCACCGGTCCACGGTACTGCCCGTCCATTGAGGACAAGGTCATGCGGTTCGCTGACAAGGAACGGCACCAGCTGTTCGTGGAACCCATGGGGCTGGATACGGACGAGATTTATCTGCAGGGATTCTCCTCCTCTCTGCCCGCCGATGTGCAGGTGCAGATGCTCCACTCTCTTGTGGGCTTTGAAAATGCGGAGATCATGCGGTATGCGTATGCGATAGAGTACGACTGCATCGACCCGCTGGAGCTGCTGCCCACACTGGAAGTGAAGAAGATCCGCAATCTCTACGGGGCAGGGCAGTTCAACGGCACCTCCGGGTACGAAGAAGCGGCGGCACAGGGGCTGGTGGCGGGGATCAACGCTTCCCTGCGGCTCCGTGGCATGGAACCCATGATCCTGACCCGCCATTCCTCCTACATAGGCACGCTGATCGACGACCTTGTGACCAAGGGGACAAACGAGCCCTACCGGATCATGACCGGGCGCAGTGAATACCGGATCCTTCTCCGGCAGGACAATGCGGAAGACCGCCTGATCGACGAGGGCTACCGCTGCGGGCTGGTATCGGAAGAACGGTATCGGGCGGCAAAGGAACGGATGCGGCTGGTGGCGGAGGAAGTAGAGCGGCTGAACCACGTGAATGTGGGACCCTCCTGTGGGATCAACGTCCTGCTGGAAGAACGGGGGACCGCACCGCTGAAGGATGGGGCGACTCTGGCTGAGCTGATCCGCCGTCCCCAGATGGACTACGACTGCACCGCACCGTGGGATCCCGCCAGACCCGATCTGCCACGGGCACTCCGGGAAAAGGTATGGACGGAGATCAAGTACGAAGGATATATCAAACACCAGATGGACGATGCCGCCCGGCAGACCAAGGCGGAAAGCACCCTGCTTCCGGCGGACATTGACTACAAATCCATCCGGGGTCTTCGTCTGGAAGCGGCGCAGAAGCTGGACAAGGTGCGTCCTGCGTCTATTGGACAGGCACAGCGTATCTCCGGCGTCAACCCGGCGGACATTACGGTGCTGATGATCTGGCTCAAGACCAGATAAGGGAGGCTATTGACAAAATTGGCAATTTGTGTTATACTGCTTATGCTGTAAAAAAATATATTTCTGTTTACAGGAGGAAATCAAGATGAAAAAGACTCTTACCATGCTGACTGCTGCTCTGATGGCTGCGGTTCTGTGCGTATCTGCAGGGGCTGCGTTCAGCGCAAAGTATGAATGCGAAGACGGTGTGATCACCGGTGCTGCCAAGGAATACAAGGACGGCAACATTCAGGACGTTTCCATTGCTTCCGGCGGCAAGATCGTTGGTCTGGGCGGCGTAAACGATGCTCCCCAGATGGCATCCTTCGTAACCTGGTCCGTGGAAGTTCCCGTGGACGGCGTTTACGACATCACCTTTGCTTACGACACCGACAATGCTTCTGAAAAGGGCGCATCCGTGATCGTGGACGGCGAACGCTATGACGTGCCGATCGACATCTCCGTAATGCCCGAAAAGTACGGTCTGGAAACCCAGTACTGGACCATGGACGCCGAACTGACCGCAGGTGTACATGAAATCGCTGTTACCACTTCCGAAGACTTCAACCGTGACGCAAACTTCGGTCCCGTTGTGAAGTCCGTAAACGCTGACTACATCGAAATCGTTCTGGTGAAGGAAATCGTGATCGCTCCCGAAGTGACTGACGTTCCCGAAGAAATCACTGCCGCTCCCCAGACCTTCGATATGGGCATCATTGCCGCCGCTGCCGCTGTTGTTTCCGCTGCCGGCTACATGATCTCCAAGAAGAGATAAGGTTTGCGATTCCCAAAAACGCACATAAGACAAAACTGCAGCTTTCCCGGCAGGGGGGGCTGCGGTTTTTATGTTTAAACACGGAACAAAAATCTTGCAATTCCCCTGGTTCTGTGGTATACTGATAGGGTATGGAAAATGATAATAGATAAAAAAGTAAATAAAAAGGAAGAAGAGAAAAGAGAAAATGGAGCTTTGGGAACTTTTTATTATCGCCGTGGGGCTGTCTATGGACGCTTTTGCCGTGGCGATCTGCAAAGGTCTGTCCGTGCCGAAGGTCAAGCCGGGGCACGCACTGATCACCGGTCTGTGGTTCGGGGGATTTCAGGCAATGATGCCCCTGATCGGGTATCTGCTGGGTACCAGCTTTGCCGAGATGATCGAGTCCGTGGATCACTGGATCGCTTTTGTCCTGCTGTTCATCATCGGCGGCAATATGATCAGAGAAGCACTGTCCGGGGAGGCTGACGAAACCGATTGCAGCTTCTGCCCGAAAAGTATGTTCCCCATGGCTGTTGCCACCAGCATCGATGCGCTGGCGGTTGGCGTATCCTTTGCATTCCTGCAGGTGAATATCGTTCCTGCTGTTTCCTTTATCGGCATCACCACCTTTGTGCTGTCCGCTGTGGGCGTCGTGGTGGGCAACGTGTTTGGCAGCCGGTTCAAGTCCAAGGCGGAGTTTATCGGTGGGATCGTGCTCATCGGTATGGGTACGAAAATCCTCATCGAGCATCTTTTCTTTGCGTGACAGGGGAGGGACGGCGTGAATATTCTCATCATTGACGGACAGGGCGGACGGCTGGGAAAACAGCTTGTGGAAAAGTGCATGGCTCTGAAAGGCGAAAAAGACACCGTATATGCCGTGGGTACCAATGCCATTGCCACCGCCAATATGCTCAAGGCAGACCCGGATGAAGCGGCAACCGGCGAAAATGCCATCGTTGTCTGCGCCCGGAAAGCCGATGTGATCTGCGGTCCTGTGGGTATCGTGATTGCTGACGCCATGAATGGGGAAGTGACCCCTGCGGCAGCTCTTGCTGTGGGACAGGCGGACGCCAGACGGATCCTGATCCCCGTGAACCGGTGTGACACTGTGGTGGCGGGGGTAAAAGGTTCTCTTGGGGAGCTGGCGGATGAAGCGGCGGCACTTGTGTTTGAGAAAATAACCGGACGGGAAGGGGATCCATTGTGACATACGAACAGTTTTCTACATTATATAATGCACAGGCGGCGTGTCTGCCGGAATCCTGCCGGTGTGAGGATGCCATGATGCGCCTGTATACCATCTGCGAGAAGCTGGTGGAGAACAATAGGAAATACAACCTCACTGCCATTACGGATCCGGAGGGAGTGGTGGAGAAACACATCGTGGATTCTCTGCTGCCTCTGGCTCTGCTGGCGGATAAAGGGATCCTGACGCCGGAACTGCGTCTGCCAGAGGGGAAGATGCTTCGCCTGATCGATGTGGGGGCGGGTGCCGGATTTCCCTCCCTGCCCTTTGCGGCGGTGATGCCCGGCGAAACCACACGGATCCTTGCTGTGGACGCCACTGCCAAAAAGGTGCGTCACATTACGGAAACGGCGCAGGCGGCCGGAATCGGTCATATTGCCGCAGAAGCGGGCAGAGCGGAAGAACTGGCTACCGGCAGGCTCAGAGAATCCTTTTCCATTGCAACGGCAAGAGCGGTGGCGGAACTGCGGATCCTGGTGGAGCTGACGGCACCGTTTGCCGCTGTGGGCGGATGGGTGATCGCACTGAAAGGCAGTCGTGCGGCGGAGGAAATTCCCGCAGCGGAAAAGATTGCAAAGGTGCTGGGACTGGGTGCGCCGGAAGTGGTGGAATATACCCTGCCGTCCGGGGATGGTCGTGCGCTGGTCATATATAAGAAGGAAAGAAAGACGCCGGAGGGGTATCCCCGTGCTTATGCGAAGATCAAAGCGGGCGTTTGAGTGATACTGTACAAGCAAAGGCATCTGTTGGGGGTGCCTTTTGTGATTTACGGAAAAGCACGAAAAAAGTGCAAAAAAGATTTAAAAAGGTATTGACAAAGGCGAGGAGGTGTGATATAATATCGAAGCTGTCTGAGAGAGAGGCAAGCGAAAGAAAGAAGTTGAAAA
>JAFZET010000173.1 GCA_017560565.1 Clostridia bacterium
ATTCGGATCACGTAAATGTAATATTCCAGTATCTGCGTAATCTGGACTGTTATGATTACATCATTATCGACACGCCGCCTCTGTCCGTTGCAGCAGACGTAACCGGCCTCATTCATCTGGCTGACCATTCCCTTCTTGTTGTTCGTACCGATTTTGTATACACAGCAGCCATCAATGATGCGGTGCTTTCCCTGAAAGAAAACTCCAACAGTTTTGTAGGTTGTATTCTGAACGATGTACACTCAGAGTTTTCCATGCTCGGTCAGTTCGGCTTTGATGAAAGTGGTTATTATGGCACACGTTATGGCCGCCATAACTATTACGGTTCTTATAATTCCTACAGCAGTTACAGTAAATATGCTACACATAAGGACAATTCGTCAAATCAATCTACTACATAACCAATGGTGGCTTTATCAATGAGTACAGTACATAATGAAAACCAAAACAATACTACCGCAACCGAACAAAATCAGAACCAGCTTCTGGATCTTTCAAGAGTTCTGGAATCATTTCTGAAGTTCTGGTGGGTTTGTGTGATCCTTGCCGTACTGGCAGCCGGCATTTTATTCTATCGCAGCTATGTGCATTTCACTCCTGTATATCAGTCTTCCGTTACCTTTACGGTACAAACACAGCAGGGTGGTTCCGGAAATATGGGGATAACTTCCTATTCTTTTTCCTACAACCGTTCCACAGCTTCACAACTCTCAAACAGTTTTCCTAATATCATACGCAGCAATATTCTGCAGGATATTATTTGCAATGATCTGGGATTGAGTTATTTCCCCTGTTCCCTCTCTGCTTCCTCTGTTTCCGGTACAAATATGTTTACCATTACAGCCACCGGTTACGATCCGCAGGTTACTTACGACATTCTGCAGTCTGTTATCAAGAATTATCCCGTAGTTGCTCAGTATGTTATCGGTAATACGGATCTGCATATTCTGACCGAGCCTGTGATCTCCTCGGTTCCGTCCAATCAGTTTGCTTACCGTTCCAATATTGTAAAAGGACTTGCTATCGGATTTGCTCTGGGAATGGTCTGGGTATTGATTTATGCATTTCTCCGCCAGACCGTACGTTCACCGGGCGATGTAAAGCATCTTCTGAATCAGAATTGTTTAGGAGTTCTGCCGGTTGTCACCTTCAAAAAGCATAATAAAGAAATCAACCGTTCTGTTCTGCTGACCAATCATCTGATCGGTGATGCCTATCTTGAATCCTTCCGTACACTGCGGAATTCTCTGTTGAATCTTCCGAAAAAACATCAGGTCATTATGGTTACCAGCGTGGCGCCCGGCGAAGGTAAGACCTCTGTTTCCATCAATCTTGCGTTGTCTCTGGCCATGATGAACAAAAAAGTTATCATCATAGATGCGGATATGCGTAACCCCAATGTGGGCAGCCGATTTGGTCTGAAATCCGATGATGTTTCCTCTGAATCATCCAAAGAGGGAAAGATCTCCCGTCTTCACATTAAATCCAGTATCTCCCTCTCCGTTCTGAACTTCAATTCCTCTGTTCATTCCATGTGGAAGTTTCTTGAGATTGATTACCTTACCTCTCTGTTGGAGCAGCTCCGTTCCCATTATGATTACATCATTATTGATACTTCCCCTCTCGGTATTACTTCCGAACCTGCTGTAGTGGCACAGGTCGCCGATGCAGCAGTTGTTGTTATCAAACCGGATACCATCCGTACTTCCCGTATTATTTCCATAATGGATACCCTGCAAACATCCGGTGTTGAAATCCTCGGCTGCATTCTGAACGGTATGCAGACCGGCATTTCCGGCTACGGATACGGTTACGGCAAGCATTATGGCCGTTACGGATACGGTTATGGCTATAGTTACGGGTACGGTTTTGGAAGTTCCTACGGTTACAGCAATCATACGCATGGAAAAGGTGTTTTCTCCCGTAAAAAGAAACATTTAAAATCTTCTTCCGCTGACAATTAACTTAGAAATCAGACGGACTGTCGTATTTTTCTGTATGACAGTCCCGTTGTTATTTTACTGATATGACATATAATTTATCTATTAAAACATTAGATGCATACCAGGATGGTGAGTATTTACTGGAGCTTTTGGACAGCGGCGCAGTGATTCCCCTAATTGTAACCGGTTCCAGTATGCTTCCCTTTCTGAAAGACGGAAGAGATACGGTACTTCTCCAAAAAGTTGATAAATTCAAAAAAGGACAAATCCTTTTCTTCCGCCGCCGCAACGGATTATTTGTTCTGCATAGAATACGGAAGATACGGTCCGATGGCAGAATTCTGGTAAACGGTGATGCCCAGAATTGGTGCGAAATTGTTCTGCCGGAGCAGGCTGCTGCTGTTGTTATTGGATTCGTGCGTGACGGTAAGACCCGTAACGCGGGCAGTTTTCCTATACGTTTACGGGATACTTTATGGTATCCGACCCGTCCTATCCGTCCATTGATATTTCGCATTGTTTCTTTATTGCGCCGTTTATTCCCCCGAAAGGGCTAATTTTTGACAAAGAAGGTTTTGTATGCAATCTCCCTCTTCGTTGAAGAACTTGCTTTTCTTGTTTCCGACGAAACTGCCCGTACTCTGTTTGCAGTTGCTTCTTCTCAGGATCTGAGTCATATACCTGCGGCGGTTTTCTGTAAACTACAGTCACGAATTTCCGATGCCATGTTTTCTTCTGTAAAAAAGGTACGGTTTCAGACAGCTTTTCGATGTGAACAGATTACCCACGAAACACAAGCAGTGTCCGAAATATTTTGTGAAACAGGTATTCTGCGTTTCGAAAAGAAGGCATTTGCTCTTGCGGAAATGTGGTTTTCTGGCACTGAATGCGATGTAGCAGACCGTGAACTTTTATCCCAGATGGCAGAATATATTGTCAATGGAGGCATTTACGGTTCTGTAGAAAACAAGTTAAAACTGAACCGACTGGATAATCCTGAACAAACTACCTATCTTAAATCCAGACTTTTTCCACCGTATAGTCGGATGCAATATGAATATCCTGTACTGCAGAAGCATAAATTTCTTTTGCCCATCTGTTATTTGAGACGTTGGGGCAAATTGTTTTCAAAAAACACAGCACGTCGAATTGCAGTCGAATTAAAACATAACAATGAGCTGACAACGGAAGGACAGGAAGATTTCCGACAAATGCTCTCACATCTTGGTTTAAAATAACGGAGCAACTTATGAAAATCAAAGAAAAGAAACCTTTCAGTATAAAACGACTCATACTTACCATTATTCTTGTTATTATTCTTGCAACGGTGATTACTGTTGCTACTCTTGCCATAACACTGATGGTACGGTATCAGAAGAATTCCTATACTTACCAGCCGTCTGTGGAACGGGAAAGTGAATACATTATGCCGGATTACCCAGAGGTTGTTATTGACACAGACGGCAAATGGCAGGAAGGTGTGGACGAAACAGAGACGGAGGCTGTAATTGAACCGGAAACCAAAACGGATGCACCGGAGACCGAATCTCCTGAGACCGAAACAACCGGTCCGGAAACCGAAACTGTCAATGATGTAACCACCGTTTATGTGCCACCGGAACCTGTTACCCTTGAAACAGTTGCACCTGTTGTAAATCCCGCACCTTCTACTTCCGCAAACGTTCAACACTCCAATCCTGATGCAGCTTTTTCCAATTCTCCAAATGCACTCAGTGTTTACGGAAGTGTCCCCATTTACAAAGTAAAGCAAAAAGATTCTGACGTACAAAACATTATTGTACTTGGTACGGACAGCAGGGATATAATATCGGACAGAGGCAGAAGTGACACCATGATCATTGTATCCTACAATGAAAAGACCGGTTCCGTGAAGCTTACATCCCTTTTACGAGATTCCTTGGTTCCCATAGAGGGACATGGCTGGAACAGAATCAACACAGCCTATTTCTTCGGTGGTGTTGGTCTGGCGATCAATACGGTGAATCAACTCTATGATCTGGATATTCAGAATTTCGTAGTAATCGATCTCAACGGTGCCAAGGATTTCATAGATTATATCGGTGGTGTCGATGTATATCTGACACAGGCCGAAGCGGATCTGTACAATCTCTACTCGGGAAAAAATCTTGCAGCAGGCATCAATCATCTGGACAGTTCTCTTGCAATGTCTCACATGAGAAACCGTGAAATCGGCAATGACTTTGAACGTACCCGTCGTCAAAGAGATACCATTACCGCAATCATCACTCAAATTCTAAAAAACAAATCAGCGACCGAAATCTATGATATTGTAGACTATTCCTTCTCACTGATCAAGACAAATATTTCCGCAACTGAACTCGTTGGATTGGCAACATCCGTACTCAGTAATGCTTCTTCGCTGACCGTAAATACACAAAATGTTCCATACAGTGATGCATATCAGTTTGCCTGGTATAACGGTATGGCGATTATTTCGTTTGATATTGCCGAGGCAGCATCCAGAATCAATGCGTTTATTTATGAGTGAAGATTTTGACCGATGTGTGTAGTTGTTTCTTTTCTGAAAGTAGGTATCGCAAGCTTCATATCTGTCACTTCAGACATAGAATAATAATCTAACCGTAGTAAGTTAAGTCACAAGTGCGGGCAGACATCAAATTTGACGGTATCAAATTTCCCACTTAGAAAGAACTTACGAATAAAAATATAGTTCACAGAGAAATTGCAGGAGAACACATCCTGATTCCAATGGGAGAAACTGCGCTCCGTTTCAGCGGTATATTTGCGATTACGGAAATCGGTGCTGAAATCTGGGAAATGCTGTGTGAGGGGAAAGATATATCGGATATTACCGAGGCACTTCTCGAAGCTTACGATGTGGAAAAAGATATTAATGATTTTCTGCAGATGCTCCGGGAGAATGAACTGATTGTGGAATAACTCGTTCGTAAATTAATTGAACTAATAATATGATCAAAAAAATCCGATCATCGTAGTGATGGTCGGATTTTTGCCTGTGACAGTCAAAAAATTCCCAGCCTGCGTGCAGCAAGCTGGGAATTTTAAACTGAATATTTTATTTTTTGTACCGTCTATGGCACAGAGTATGCATTGCTAATCGCTACGTAAGCGCTAATAGACCTATATCCAAATAAACAGTTCTGTGACGGTTAAAATTCACCGAAACCAAACTGTTTTTTTCTCCATAGGAAGTATTAACCGCTATTCGCAGTTAACTTTTGTCGTTGAACCTCCAGTTCAGCGGATCTCCGCTTATTCCGCAACAGAAGTCCAAGGGTATTTTCGTACAGATCGGAATCCCCGGGAGAAAACACCGATATCAGGTAGTTTTTCTTGCGGTACGTGCTTAACCGTTCCATAAGACCGGCACGCAGATTGGCATCCGCATTTTCGGCTTTAGTCAGCCAGAGGGATACGATCTTATTTTCGTCATTAATTTTTATAAACAATAGGCACCACTCTCCTTGTATATGTATGGTTTGGCATGATCAGCGGTTTTATGCAAACACGTGATACTGTTACTTCAATTATATGATATATAACTGAAGTAATTCATGATTCGTTTTCCGGTGTTTTCTTTCCGGCGAGCCACATCAACGTTTACCCTAGCTGATAATTTGCCTAACCCGTGCCACATGTGACATCCGGTTCACTTTATTGAGTTCTATAATAAAATTTTATCACACCTCTTGCTTTATCAATATATAAAACTACAACTTCAAAATATTAACATTATACCTCTTGCATTCTTCTCCGCAATATGTTACAATATCATCTGCAATAAAACAATCTAAAGGTGGTTTCATTGATACAACATTACAATATAGCAGGTTACTGCCGTATCTCTGTGGATGAAGAACTCAATAAAGACAACATATCTATCGAAAACCAAAAATCCATCATTTCAGATTATGTCAGACAGCATTTCCCGGACAGTTCTCTGACTTTCTATGAAGACCGCGATAAATCCGGCTATACGTTTGAACAACGTGAAAATTATCAATCCATGCGCCGGAAACTGGTTTCCCATGATTACGATATCCTTATTGTAAAAGACTTCTCACGATTTGCCAGACGAAATTCCCGTGGGTTGGTGGAACTGGAAGATCTGCGGGATGTCGGTGTACGTATTATCTCTATCGGAGACGGAATTGACTTTCCCAACGATGACGACTGGCTGAAAATTCAGTTCCAGTTTCTGATCAACGAAATGCCTGTTACCGATACCTCCAAAAAAGTTAAATCCGTTATCAAACGCAGACAGGAAGACGGAAAATGGATTTGTGCTGCCCCTTATGGGTACATCATTAACAAACACCAGGAATTTGAGATTGTCCCTACGGAAGCTGATATCGTCCGGCAGATCTTTCAGCTGTACATTGATGGCTGGGGATATAAGAAAATCGCCAATTATCTCACCGATGAAAATATTCCTACCCCGCGGATGGCGGAAAAGGACCGAAAAGAAGCTGCCGGAGATGAATATAACCGCAAAGTAAAGCCGATCTGGTCAATCGTTACAGTGCAATCCATGCTTGACAATGACTTCTATATCGGTACTCTACGTCAAGGAAAGTATGCTCGAAAAAAAATCAATGGCAATGACATCCGGCGTGATGCAGATAAGCATCTCGTTTTTGAGAACCATCACCAGCCTATTATCGATTACCGTACCTTTGCTGTTGTCCGTTCCCTTCGTGAACAGCGTTCCAAATCCCATTACAGGGGTACTAAGAAGAACGATAATGTTTATTCCGGTTTTCTGGAATGCGGTGACTGCGGTTCTCCGATGTTTGCTATGAGCCGTTCCGATCTGGCAGATGCTTATCGGTGCGGTCTGTACCATCGCTGCGGAGTCAAAGCCTGCTCCAGTCACCATATCCGTGTGGATAAGCTGGATGAGTTACTGAAGGAATATATACGTTTAGTAAAGGACAATTCTGCCGGTATGCTGGAACAGCTCAATGCAGATCTTGCCAAAGAAAAAGAAGATGTTGCAGAAACAGAACAAAGTGCTGCTCATCTGGAACAGATTCTGTGTGATCTCCAGGACGAGCTGAAAGCTACAAAACGACAAAGAATCCGCGACATCATGAAGCATCCGGAACGAGAAGAAATGCTGGAAGAAACCTACGATGAAATGGAAGCGGAATTACACGGCCGAATTGAAAGTCTGCAAAAACAAATTGAGCTGACAGAAGACAAACGCAACATGATCATCCGTGTCAACCGTACTGCTAAGACTGCTATGGATATTTTCGATGACATTCTGAAAAAAGAAAAACTGGAACGCAATGATCTACAGTTTATTATCGAAAAAATCCGTGTATACGAAGATCATATTGAAGTTCTGCTGAAATCCGATATTGATACCCTTCTCTGTACAGGTTCTTTAGGGGAATCCTCAAATTTTAATCCGGGCATCGTAGAACCCAACCATGTCACGCTTGTTCAAACGTCAGAAAAACATCCGGACAAGATCTATGATGTCCATATTTCTCACCGTGACAATGTTATCAATGAAGGCGACCCGCTGGAGATTTTCACAGACCGTGAGGGGGAAGTTATCTTCAAAAAATACTCTCCCATCGGAGAGCTGGCACAGTTTGCCGCACAGTATGCGGAAACACTGTACAAAACCTGCGGGCTGGCCTGTGTAATCTGCGACAGGGATGCTGTCATCGCCTGTGCGGGGATCCCCAAAAAGGAATATACCGACCGGAAACTGACAGCAGAAGTGGAAACGGTTATGGAAGCCCGTCAGCTGTATACCTGTGACGGAAAAGAGCCTATGCCCATCGTTGATGGTTCTGCCGGAGTTGTATCCTGCCTGATGCCCATTTCCAGCGAAGGAGACATCACCGGCTGTGTAGCCTCGATCGTCATCCACGATGGTCTGTCCCAGCCCGTCACCACTGACCTGGAAACCAAACTGATCCAGACCGCCGCCGGTTTTCTGGGAAGACAGCTGGAATCCTGAATCTATCGTTGACAAACCCCTCCCGATATGGTATCATAGAACAAAGATTACCATATCCGGGAGGATTTTTTATGGAAAGATCAACAAAACGACTGGCTTATGACTGGCGGTTCCACCTGTATCCGGAAGGGGAAGCACCGGAGCGTGTGTTTGCCCCCGATTATGACGATACGGACTGGGAATGTGTGAGAGTTCCCCATGACTGGGCTGCTGCCGGCGAATTTGATGAGCACAACGACTGCAGTTATTCCGCCATTGCCCAGGACGGCATCGACAGACCCATCGAGCACAGCGGACGTACAGGAGCGCTGCCCATCGTGGGACTTGGTGTATACCGGCTGGCTCTGGATATTCCCGAAGAAGACCGTGGGCAGAAGATCTTCCTGCAGTTTGACGGGGTCATGTGGGATTCCGATGTGTATGTAAACGGAAAACACGTTTTCTTCAATCATTTCGGCTACAAATCCTTCAACGCAGATATTACAGATGCTGTGGAATTCGGGAAGTCCAATCTGGTAGCTGTTGCTGCCCGGGTATACCACGACTGTTCCCGCTGGTATCCGGGTGCCGGGATCTACCGGAATGTCTATCTGGTGAAAAAAGCACCGGTGCATATCGAATACAACGGTGTGTGGCTCCGACAGCTGGAGATTGCGGAAAACTATGCCAAGTTCCTGCTTTCCGTGGAGTATGCAGGACCCGAAACGGTTTCTTTCCGTGCTGATATTCTGGATCCTGCGGGCAATGTGGTTCTGCAGGCACAGCATGGTACCTATCTGGGTGAGCTGTCCGACATTCTTGTGATTCCCGATGTCAAACTCTGGGATCTGGACACTCCCAATCTGTATACCGCCAATGTTTCCCTGCTGGATGAAGATGGCAATGTCTGCGACAGTGTTTCCGTGCGATTCGGTGCCAGAAAGATCGCATTCACCCCGGAAGGCGGCTTCTTCCTCAACGGCAGACAGCAGAAGATGAATGGCGTCTGCAACCATCACGACCTTGGTTCTCTCGGCGCAGCGGTCAATGTGGCAGCACTCCGGCGTCAGCTCAGACTTATGCGGGAAATGGGCGTCAATGCTATCCGCACCAGCCACAATCCCCCCTCTCCGGAGCTGCTGGATCTGTGTGACGAGCTGGGATTTGTGGTCATGGACGAATTCTTTGACGAGTGGTACATTCCCAAGGTCACAAGCGGGTATGCCAAATACTACCGGGATCATGCCGCACAGGATGTGATCGATGTGATCCGCCGGGACAGAAACCACCCCTCTGTGGTGATGTGGTCCATCGGCAACGAGATCAACGAACAGCATGACAAGGAAGGCTGGCGTGCCGCCATGATGCTGACAGAAACCGTGCATCGCACCGACCCCACCAGACCCACCACCGCCGGATTTGACCGGGGCTGGGCCTGCTTCGACAATCATCTGGCCAATTTCGTAGATGTGATCGGTTTGAACTACAAGCCTCACCTGTATGCCGAAGTACACCGGAAGCATCCCGATATGGTGATCGTAGGGACGGAAACCGCTTCCTGCGTATCTTCCAGAGGGATCTACCACTTCCCTGCCGAAATGCGGATTCCCATGCAGATGGCGGACGATCTGACCGTATCCGCTTATGAAATGGGTGCCCCCGGCTGGGCATATTATGCAGAACGGGAATTTGCCGCACAGGATGATTATCCCTTTGTTGCCGGTGAATTTGTCTGGACAGGTATGGATTATCTGGGCGAACCTACGCCGTATTACAACAAGTGGCCTTCCCGCAGCTCCTACTTCGGCGTAGTGGATCTGGCAGGTCTGCCGAAAAACCGGTTCTACGGCTACAAGGCACACTGGACGAGTGAGGATGTACTTCATGTATTCCCCCACTGGAACTGGGAAGGCAAGGAAGGACAGATCGTTCCGGTTCACGTTTACACCAGCTGGCCCATGGCGGAACTGTTTGTGAACGGTATTTCCCAGGGCAGAAGAGTTTTCACCCGGGTGGGCAACATTGCGGACAGTGCCCCCGGTAAGGATATTCCCCGGTATCGGCTTATGTGGGAAGATGTGGTATACCAGCCCGGTGAGATCAAGGTCGTTGCTTATGACGAATGCGGCAATGCGACGGCAGAAAAGATCGTAAAAACCGCCGGTTCACCGGATCATATTGTACTGACGGCTGACAGAGATGTCATTGCCGCTGACGGTGACGATCTGGTTTACGTAACCGCCGCAATCGTGGACAAGGACGGCGTGGTATGTCCGCTGGCTGACAACCGGCTGACCTTTGCCGCAGAGGGTGCAGGAGAACTGCTGACCACGGACGCCGGTGACCAGAGAGAAACCGA
>JAFZET010000174.1 GCA_017560565.1 Clostridia bacterium
ATCATTTTCACGAGTCCTCCCAGAGAATCCGGCAGATAGGAGGTACAGCCGTCCAGGGAATACCGGGTTTCCGGAAAAAGACAGAATACCGTTTTCAGTTCGTGGAGACAGTATTTGATATTGCGGATCAGATTGATGTCTGTGGTGAATTTCCGTTTTCCGAGCACTCCCAGATTCCGCATGATCGGTTCGGTGTAGGTATTGAACCCTTCCAGCGTCATGACGTTGTTTACCGGGTACGGGTGGGTCGCCTTCAGCATCAGATTCAGATCCACCAGTGACGCATGATTGCACAGTAAAAGATACGGTTTCCCTTCCAGTGCTTCCATATCGTGCTTCCGGATCACGGCTCCCCGCTTTTTCAGATCGGGAAAACTGATGATCCCCTTGGCAACGGGCATCAGAAAACCGGGTTTGTGGGGCTTTTTCTGAAAATCAAAATGTCGGATACGCTTCTTATCCATATCTTTTCCCCTGTATTTCACGGTATTTTGATATATGAATACAGTATACCACACAATCTTCCGTTTGTACAGAGGAACCGGCAGGAAATTTCTGCAAACCACGCCCATGCCTCCAAAAAATCAACCGGATGGCTTTCCCGATCGGGAAAGGGCTGCTTGACAAACAATCGCCGTGATGGTATAATCAAAATACACAAAATCTGTACAAAAAGGGAGGCATTCCTTATGCAGGCAACACTGACACTTCATCCCTCCTATACCATCGGCAAAGTAGATAACCGACTTTTCGGTTCCTTTATCGAACATCTTGGGCGGGCGGTATACCACGGCATCTATGAACCCGGTCATCCCACGGCTGACGAAGAAGGGTTCCGGAAAGATGTGCTGGATATGGTTAAGTCTCTGCAGGTGCCCATCGTGCGCTATCCCGGCGGTAATTTTGTTTCCGGGTATCGCTGGGAAGACGGCACAGGTCCCAGAGAAAACAGACCCCGCCGACCGGAACTGGCATGGGGAACCACCGAAACCAATGAAGTAGGCATCGATGAATTCCAGGCATGGTGCAGAAAAGCCGGTGCTGAGGTCATGATGGCGGTCAATCTGGGCACAAGAGGTCCGGAAGAAGCCCGGAATCTGGTGGAATACTGCAATTTCAAAGGAGGCACCTATTACAGCGATCTGCGCCGTGCCAACGGATTCGAGGAGCCCTTCGGCATCAAAGTATGGTGTCTCGGCAATGAAATGGACGGCAGCTGGCAGATGGGTGCAAAAACGGCAGCAGAATATGGCAGAATCGCCGCCGAAGCCGCCAAACTGATGAAATGGACAGATCCCTCCATTGAGTTGGTAGCCTGCGGCAGTTCCAACGTGCATATGTGCGGCGAATGGGAGCTGGAAGTACTGCGCCATGTGTACGATCATGTGGATTATCTGTCCCTCCACAATTATTACGGCAATCCTGCCAACGACACACCATCCTTCCTTGCCTGTTCCCTGGAAATGGACAGCTTTATCAAAACCGTCTGCGCCATTGCGGATTCCGTGAAAAAGCTGAAGAGATCGAGCAAGACCATGTATCTCTCCTTTGACGAATGGAATGTATGGTTCCACAGCCATGGGATTCCCTTTGAAAAATGGTCTGTGGCACCTCATCAGCTGGAGGATATTTATACCTTTGAGGATGCGCTTGTGGTGGGCTGTCTGCTGATGACCCTGCTGAAGCACTGTGACCGGGTGAAGATGGCCTGTCTTGCTCAGCTGGTCAATGTAATCGCTCCCATCATGACGGAAAATACGGAAGACGGCGGCAGATGCTGGGCACAGACCATATTCTACCCCTTCCTGCACGCTTCTGCCTACGGTCGCGGCGTGGTACTGGACGGTCGTCTGGACTGCCCGAAGTATTCCACCAAGTCCGTCGCAGATGTACCGTATCTGGAAACCTGTGCAGTGCAGCTGGAAGACGGCGGTATGACACTCTTTGCCGTCAACCGTTCCATGGACGAAGAAGCGGAACTCACCTGCGATCTGTCCGCTTTCGGTGCAGAGAAGGTGATGGAACACTTGATTCTGACCAACGATGACATGAAA
>JAFZET010000175.1 GCA_017560565.1 Clostridia bacterium
AACAGGAAAATCACCGGATTCCTATTTACATTCTGCACAAAATATGATATACTTTCCGCAGAAATATCAAGCACAAACGCAAAACCGGAATTCCGAAAGGAGATCAATTATGGGAAAACTGAAAATCGGTGTGTTCGGCGCCCACAGAGGCATGACAATGATCCATCAGCTGCTGGGAAATCCCCACGCCTGCGTGACCGCCATCTGCGACAAGCACAAACCCACCCTGGATATGGCCGGACAGGCGGCAAAGGATGCCGGTGTCAAGGTGGAGCTGTACGAACGGTTTGACGACTTCTTCAACGCCGACATGGACGCCGTGGTTATGGCCAACTATGCCCACGAGCATGCCAAATTCGGGATCCGTCTGCTGGAATCGGGACGGCACATCATGAGCGAAGTGCTGACCTGCGCCAACATGGCGGAAGCGGTACAGCTGATTGAAACCGTGGAAAAGACCGGTCTGGTCTACACCTATGCGGAAAACTACTGCTTCTTCAACACCACCTATGAAATGAAGCGCCGGTATCAGGCAGGCGACATCGGGGAATTTATTTACGGGGAAGGCGAATATGTACACGACTGTTCCTCCATCTGGCCCCAGATCACCTACGGCGAACGGGATCACTGGCGCAACCGTCACAACGCCACCTTCTACTGCACCCACTCCCTCGGTCCGCTGCTGTACACCACCGGGCTCCGTCCCGTCAAGGTACAGGCAGGGGAAGGCCGGCTGATGGACTGCATGCGGAAGCTGGGTTCCCGCTGCGGCTCCTTTGCCATTGAAGTGGTCACGCTGGAAAACGGCGGTATCTGCAAGAGCATCCACGGCGAACTGAAGAGAGAACCCGGTTCCATCAACTATGAAGTATACGGCACCAAAGGCTCCATGGAAACCGACCGCTGGGACGGACAGCTCCATGTATACAGAGAAGGCGACCGGAACTGCGTGGGCGAACACGTGAAATACGCCCCCGAATTCACCATCAAGGATGCGGCAGGGGCAGGTCACGGCGGCGGCGACTTCTTCACCACCCATTATTTCATTGAAGCACTGCGGGGCAACGAGGAAGGCATGAAGAACTCCATCGACGTTTACCAGGCAGTGGATATGTGCATCCCCGGCATCCTGGGCTTCCGCTCCATTCTGAACGGCGGCAATGCCGTGGAAGTCCCCAACCTGCGTCTGAAAGAAGAACGGGACAAGTACAGAAACGACACCTTCTGCGCCTTTGCGGAATCGGCAGGGGATCAGTGGGTGGACGCCATGGCCATGCAGCCCGACAAGAGCGAGACCCCCGATGAAGTCTACGAAATGGTACGGCAGAAGTGGGAAAAGGGCGAACCCGGCTGATCTTCCCTGCCCTATTGACAATCCATCTCCTTTGTGCTATACTGTAAGTGAAATCAAAATGATATCACCAAGGAGACTGCCGTATGCAAACCACTGAAATGAACCAAACGGAAAGAGAAGAGATCCTGCTGCGTCCTGCCAACGGATGGCCGGCACTGATCCTGTCGTCTATTGCCTATCTGGCGTCCTTCGGTCTGCTGATCGCCGCCGCCCTTCTGATGGAAGCGGAAGTATACAGTGCCGGGATCCCGCTGCTGATCGTATCGCTTTTGTATATGTGCTTCGGCTGGATATGGTTTCTGGGGCTGAAGGTGATCCGTCCCGGTGAGGCACTGGTGCTGACCCTGTTCGGGAAATACATCGGTTCCGTGAAGACGGAAGGTTTTTACTTTGTGAATCCCTTCTGTCAGGCCGTCAACCCTGCGGCTGAAACCGGAACCGCCGCTGCCGGACGGGATGCCATGTCTGCCGCCGGTCTGCGTCCCGCCGTAAACGCTCCGGGAATGACGGGCACCACCGTCAGCCGGAAGATCAGTCTGAAGGCCATCACCCACGACAATCCCAAGCAGAAGATCAACGACGAAATGGGCAACCCCATCGAAGTGGGGATCATTGTGATCTGGCGGGTACTGGACACGGCCAAGGCTGTCTTCAACGTGGACAACTACAAGCTGTTCCTGTCCACCCAGGCAGATTCGGTACTGCGGGACGTAGTGCGGTGCTACCCCTATGACGCCCCCGGCACAGACGATCTCTCCCTCCGCGGTTCCTCTGCTGTCATTGCAGAACAGCTGAAGGAAGAACTGCAGAACCGGGTAGCCTTCGCCGGTCTGGAGATCATGGAAGCACGGATCACCCATCTGGCCTATGCACCGGAGATCGCCGCCGCCATGCTCCAGAGACAGCAGGCCACCGCCATCATCGAGGCCCGCCAGAAGATCGTGGACGGTGCTGTAGGCATGGTGGAAATGGCACTGGAAAAGATCGACAAGGGACAGCTGTGCCAGCTGGATGACGAACGGAAAGCGCAGATGGTATCCAACCTGCTGGTAGTCCTCTGCGGCAACCGTGACGCCCAGCCCATTGTGAACACAGGCACGCTGTATTGATAGGTGATCGTATGAAACAGACACAAACAAACGACGGCATCCTGCGGGAGAATATCGTTGTCGGTGCCGGTACCCGGTATCCCCTGAAAGGGATCCTGACCATTCCGGCATCCGAAAAGCCCGTCCCTGCCGTGGTGCTGGTACACGGCTCCGGCTCCAGCAACCGGGACGAGAAGGTGATGAAGCTGACGCCTTTCCGGGATCTGGCGGAAGGTCTTGCTGCACGGGGCATCGCCTCCATCCGGTATGACAAACGCTCCTTTGCCTATCCGCTGAAAATGATGCTTGACAAAAAAACGCCCCTGACCGTGTATCAGGAAACCATAGAAGACACAGTTCTGGCTGCCGGACTGCTCCGGAAGGATCCCCGGATCGACAAAGACGCCGTGTTTGTGATCGGACACAGCATGGGCGGTATGCTGGCACCCCGTATCGATGCGGAGGACGGCAATTTCCGCGGGCTGGTGATGATGGCAGGCTCGCCCCGGAAACTGGAAGAAATTCTGGTGGATCAGACCGCAGAAATGCTCTCCCAGCTGCCGGAGGCCGTCCGGAAAGGCACCGAAAAGAAAGTGAGCAAACTGATGGCCGGTTTTGACGGTCTGTACAGTCTCACCGATGAAGAAGCGCAGAAGCGGAAATTCGGCGGCGGCGCGACCATGTATTACTTCAAGGAAATGGGCGAACATCCAGTGGAAGGCTATCTGCAGTCCACTGACAAACCCATGCTGATCCTGCAGGGGGAAGCGGATTTTCAGGTGAAGGCCGATGTGGATTTCCGGCTGTACAAAGAAATGCTGGAAGGCCGGGACAACGTGACCTTCCGCCTGTACGAAGGACTGAACCATGTCTTTGTGTCCACCCTCGGTGCCCCCATCACACAGGCCAAGAAGGAATACGGTACCGAGCGGCACATTCCCGACGGTGTACTGGACGATATTGCCGACTGGATCGGCAGCGTATGCAGGGCATGATTCCCCCTGCCATTCCACCGGAAAGGAGATCCGCTGATGCCGGATAACGACAACGGAAAAAAACAGCTCCCCCTGCGGATTTCCAAAACCCTGTATGAGGAGCTGTCAAAATGGGCGGAGGACGACTTCCGCTCCCTGAACGGACAGATCGAATTCCTGCTGCACGAATGCGTCAAGCGGCGCAAGGGTGTGAAGCGGGAGGAAGATCCGGTGCCGGAAGAAATTCTGAACAAACAGAATCAATCGTAAGCGAAAAGCCCATGTTATCCCAAAGGATACACGGGCTTTTTCCAATCTTTTTTCCCACAGGATCTTTTTTTCTTTCCTGTCCGCTCACTCACTGCGGAGAGATTCCACGGGATCCTTCCTTGCGGCAATTCCGGCAGGAAGCAGACCTGCAATGGTGGTCAGGAGCATACTGATCAGCACCAGAGCAACGCCGCCCGTCCAGGGGAGCTTTGCCAGATTGGAGATGTCTGTCAGGTGACGGATAATCATATTGGCAGGAATGCAGAGCAGGATGGTGACGATGATGCCCAGTGCCCCTGCGGCAAAGCCGATGATGAAGGTTTCCGCATTGAATACACGGGAAATATCTCTCCGGGAAGCACCGATGGCACGGAGAATCCCGATCTCCTTGATCCGTTCCAGAACGGAAATATACGTGATGATCCCGATCATAATAGAGGAAACCACCAGCGAAATGGACACGAAAGCGATCAGAACGTAGGAGATCACGTTGATGATGTTGGAAATGGAGGACATCATCAGTGCCACATAATCGGTATAGCTGATGACGTCATCTT
>JAFZET010000176.1 GCA_017560565.1 Clostridia bacterium
ATGCCGATGTTGGCGTGCTTGAACTTGCGGAAGGTGTTGTCAACTACATTGGCGTTGATTTCGGGATGGTTGGGCAGTACACGGGATACAGCGTACAGAACCATATCGTTGATGGTAATCTTCCCGAGACCAACAGCTTCTGCACCGGCCTTGAGCTTGTCTCTGTAAGCCAGCAGAGCAGTAGCATCGAAAGAAGAATTGAGGGTGAGCTGTGCCATTTCGGACAGGGAAGCGTGCATGGACTTGGCGATAACCTTGCGCACGTTGGAGAAGGGTTCTTCCACGTAAGCACGCAGATCGTCTGCGACAGGAGCGGGTGCAGCGGCGGCAGCCACGGGAGCTTCCACAACAACAGCCTTTTCTTCTTCTGCCACGAAAGTACCGGCCAGGAATGCTTCGATCTTGTCGGTGGTGGTGGTGAAGCCTGCATCCAGAGCCTTATTGATGTCTCTTTCAATGATTCTGCCGTGAGGACCGGTGGGCGCAACCTTGGACAGGTCACAGCCGGTCTTCAGAGCCAGGATCTTTGCTCTGGGGGAGATGAATACACGGTCACCGACAGCAGCGGGAGCGGTAACAACAGCTTCTGCGACAGGTGCAGCTTCTTCAGCCTTAGCTTCTTCGGCAGCAGGAGCAGCTTCTTCTGCGGCAGCGGCACCGGCCAGAGCGGAAATATCTTCGCCCTCCTCACCGATGATGCAGACGCCTTCCAGACAGGGAACCACATCTCCTTCTGCAAACAGCAGCTTCAGAACCGTCCCTTCAAACTGGGAGGGTTCATCGAAAGCGGACTTGTCGGTTTCGTAGGAGAACAGAATATCTCCCACAGCAACCTTGTCGCCTTCCTTTTTCTGCCATGTGGTAATGATGCAGCTTTCCACGCTTTGTCCCTGACGGGGCATGATGACAACATTAGCCATAGGTATCTTCCTTTCTTGTATGGTGATTTACTTGTTTAACGGATTTATCAAAACACCGGTTCCGTTATTCCACGGAAACATCGATGATCTGTACATGGTTTTCTCTGGCCGTTCTGTCCAGTTCTTCCGGCAGAGGACCATCGGTGATGAGAATGTCCACCCGGTTGAAATTGCAGAAAGTGTAGGGCAGAGACTTGTCGATCTTGGAGGCATCCATAAGGATCACGACCAGTCTCGCCTTTTCGACAACGATCCGCTTCAGCTCGCATTCACTGTAATTGCCGACAGTGAAGCCGCTGCGGGCAGAAAGTCCGGAGGGGGAAAGCAGGGCAATGTCGATATTTATATCCGCCAGAAACCGGGTGGCCTGCAGACCTGTGATGGTCTGATTGTCCTTGTCCAGCTTACCGCCCACAATGTTTACGATGGGCAGACCGATTTTGCAGAGTTCAAGCGCAGAAGCCGGATCGGTAGTGGTAAAAGTGAACCGTTCATTCGGCACATAGGGAACAATTCTCTGCAGGGTGGAACCGGAGTCAATGAAAATGGAACGTCCGGTCTCCAGATAAGACGCTGCTCTGGCGGCAATGGAATCCTTGGAGTGTACATTTTCATTCATGCGCGTGGTGATGGAATCATCCGTCTGGGAAGTAATGAACTTCATGGAACGGGCACCGCCGCGTACTTTGATGGCTTCGTGTTCTCTTTCAAAATATTCAATATCCCGCCGCAGGGTCATACCGGAAACATCCGGGAACATTTCTTCCAGTTCTTTGATGGAAATAAATGGCTTGGTCAACAGCAGATTCCGGATCTGCTCGCGTCTTTCATTATACACGTCGTACCGTCCTTCCAATCTCTGACAGCATTACTCACAAACAATAGGAAATGTATTGAGTCAACAGGAAATTAAAGGGTACACACTGCCGTCAAAATCACATTCATCTGCTATATTTTAACACATTTCATGTGAATATGTCAACACTATCGCGTGAGAAAAAACGATGAATTTTGAGAAAAAAAAGAAGCCGGTATGGAGACTATCTATAAAACCGGTATTCTGTCATGAGATCGCCGGACAGGATCACAGAAGTAGAATGATTAAGATTTGAATATAAAAAAGTAAACCAAAGGTAAATGAAATCCCTTGACAAGCGGGGCGGTATATGTTACAATGAAGACAGAAAACAAATTCAGAATACGAACAGGAGGATCCAATGGAACTTACTGATAAGAAAGCCGTCTTTCTGGGGGACAGTATTACACAGGGCGTCGGCGCATCTGATGAAGATCACATCTATCTGAACCTGCTTGCCAATATGGCGGAACTGTGCGAAGCAAAGAATTACGGCATCAGCGGAACCCGGTTTGCCAGACAGAAAAACGGTTCCGGTGAGCCCACCTTTGATCTGGATTTCTGCAGACGGGTGGAGGATCTGGATGTGGATGCGGACATTGTTGTGGTATTCGGCGGTACCAACGACTTCGGTCACGGCGATGCGCCTCTGGGAACCCCGGACGACCGTACACCCGATACATTCTGGGGAGCCTGCCACTATCTGATGAACCGTCTCATGGAACGCTTCTACGACAAAACTGTGGTCATTATGACTCCACTCCACCGCCTCACCGAAGACAATCCGAAGGGCGACAATAAGCCCGCCCCTGTGGCAACGCTGAAGGAGTATGTGGAAATTATCCGCAGTGTTGCCGAATGGTATTCCATCCCTGTGCTGGATCTGTTTGCATCCAGCGGTATCCAGCCCAGAGTGCCGGTGATCCGTGAAGCCTACTGTCCTGACGGTCTCCATCCCAACGATGCCGGACATGAGCGGATCGCGGAAAAGCTGTACAATTTCCTGCTGACACTGTAAATACGACAAAAGCTGACCATTCCGGGGAAAATCCGGATAAGTCAGCTTTTTTTCAGTGATGGTAGTGATGGGCGGGTTCCGCAGATCCCGGATCACAGTGTTTCAGAGGACAGTTTTCTCCGTCCTTTTCCACTTCCAGCGTCACATGACCGATTCCGTGTTCCGTAAGTTCATCCCGTACCTTTTCCCGGATCAGGCTGCTGTCACTGCCGGTTACAATATGCATGGTGGCACAGTGGCATTGTCCGTTCAGACTCCAGATGTGTATATGATGTACATCCAGAATGCCGTCGATTTTCAGCAGATGTTCTGTAATTTCGGGAATATCGATGCCGTCAGGTGTTTTTTCAAGGAAGATATCAAGGATTTCTTTTGTATGCCGCAAGGCATGGACAAGTATGAAACAGGATGTACCGATGGACATAAGGGGATCTATGATGGCAATATCGGTAAAACGCATAATCAAAGCCCCTGTAAGAACAACAGTCCAGCCCAATACATCTTCCAGCAAATGGAGAGTGACGGCTTTTCGATTGAGGGAGTTCCCCTTACGTGTAACAAGTGCCGCTGTCAGATTCACAAAGACACCGATCACAGCCAGAAGAATCATACCGTCATACCGTATTTCAGCAGGATGAACCAGCCGTGAAAGTGCGTGAAAGATAACTGCTGCGGAACCGATCAGGAGGATAAGAATGGTAATAGCGCCGCCGAGAACAGAATACCGGCTATACCCGTAGGTATACGTTTTGTCAGGCTTCTGCCTGCTTTTCTTTTCCAGAAAATAAGCAGCTCCAATGCTGACAGCATCCCCGAGATCATGAACAGCATCGGAAAGAATGGCAGTGCTGCCGGTGAAAATCCCGCCTGCCGCTTCCAGAACGGAAAAAGCAAGATTCAGAAGAAAGGCTGTCAGAATGCTTTTTTCGGATTTCATAGAATACTCCTGTTGACAGATTCACACATTTACAGTACAATATGTTCGGAAATGTACTGTATGTCTGTTATTGTATGCCATAAACCGGGACATTGCAACAGGCAGATTCCGTTGGAAGTACGATATGGAACAGTATCCGGAATTTGTATGGAAATGGGAGGGGAAGTATGGACAGAGGGCAGAGAAAAACCAGAGAAGCAATCCTGTCGGCTTTTATCAGTCTTCTTGCAGTAAAGGATTACAATCAGATCACGGTAGGAGAAATCATTGAAAAAGCCGATATAGGCAGAGCAACCTTTTATGCGCATTTTGAAACAAAGGACTTCCTCCTGCGGGAGCTGTGCGAGGATCTGTTCTGTCACGTACTGGATGTTTCCTGCGGTACGACGGAACACAGGCACATTTTTTCGTGTGACGGGAACGAATCGGTTTTCCTGCATCTGTTCCGGCATATCCTGAAAAATGATAATCACATTCTGGAGCTGCTGTCCTGCCCGAACAACGAACTGTTTCTGCGATACTTCAGGATCAGTCTCCGAAAAATGGTGTCGCAGAATCTTCCCGTTTTTGCTGAACGGAAAAGTGACAGACTGCCGGAGGACTTCTGGGTGGATCACATTGCGTCTGTGTTTGTGGAAACGGTACGCTGGTGGATCGAAAACGGTATGAAGGAATCTCCGGAAACCATAACCGAATATTTTTATCTTACAGTATAGACCAAAGAAAAACCGACCTATGATCGATTCACAGGTCGGTTTTGTGTATCTTATGAAATCGGAATCAGTCGGCGTAAGCTTCCAGTGTGGTCTGGATCGCCTCTTCCCACTGTGCCTGGGTGGCAGCCAGCATGGAGGCAACCTGACCGTCTTCCTTCCAGGTAGAGTAAGACAGGATCTGGTTGGGCCAGTACTTACCGGCGATCATGGTGGAGTAAGCGTATTCAAAGGGCATAACCGCACCGGCACGGATGATGTCCAGCATCTGCTGGGTGTTTTCATCACGGCTGTACTTGTTCTTCAGTGCCACATCGTAGTAAGCGGGAACTACGTTCTTGTAGCTGTAGAAGCTCAGTGCTTCGCATACCTTACCGGTCAGACCAGCGTCGTTGGTGGTGGTGGGAATATAGGTCATCTGGGTAGCGGTGGCGATCAGGGTCAGATACTTGTCCTGATTCTGGTCATACTTGGGGTACGGAATGACGGCATAGTCGCTTTCCATGTCACGCAGATAGTCCAGTGCTTCCAGCTTGCCCATGTAATAAACCATCTTGTCAGAAGCAAAGAAACCGTTGATTTCGATAACACCTTCCGTACCGAAGTCCTTGCAGAGCACGCCTTCTTCCTTCAGATAAGCATTCAGCTTGTCAACAGCGGAGGACAGTTTGTCGGTCAGGGGATTTACCGTGGGAATGCCTTCTTCGTTCAGCCCGATGGTCTGAATATCCAGAGAAGCCTGCATGGAACGATAGGGAACTTCATAGATCAGCATACCGTACAGGTCTTCGCCCAGAGTCCAGGTACCGTCACCGTTGGTGTCCTGACCGATACCGGAGGTCTGTTCGATCATCTTGTCCAGAGTCCATTCGTTGTTCAGAACCATGTCATAAGGATTTTCCAGATTTCTGTCGGTGATAAGATCCACATTGGCGAAGATCACGGACAGACCCTTGTACATGGAGAGGGACATATCGCCGATGAAGCCGATCAGCTTGCCGTTGATGGTAAGACCGTCCTGCATCTCGGAAACCCACCAGGGATTGTCCATGTTGATGTCAGGCAGATCGTACACGCTCATGAACATCTGGGTGGAAGCAATAGGCTGAACGCAGGAAATCATACCGGAAACAATGTCATAGGCACCGTCAGCAGCCATAATGCTGTTGGTGATGATCTGGCAGTAGGAATCCTTGTTGGCCCAGTCACCGGGTTTGTAAACAAAGTTGAACTTGATGCCCAGAAGCTCTTCAACAGCCAGGTTCCGTTCATACACGGCATCGTTTACCACATCCCCTGTCAGTTCTTCCGCAGCGTATTCATACTGCTGGGTTTCGGTGGTCAGCAGGGAGAAGGTCTTGCCGCCATTGTCTTCTGCAGCGACCTTAAAGAAATCGTCTACAGTGGTTTCGGTTTCCGCAGGGGTGGCTTCAACATCGGCAGCACCGGTGTCGGCAGTTGTTTCATCCGCAGGTGCTCCGCCGCAGGAAGTCAGAAGCAGCGCAGCCAGCAGACAGGCAAAAATTCTTTTCATGATGGTATCTCCTCAAATTCTATTCAAAATCAAACTAAATCAAACA
>JAFZET010000177.1 GCA_017560565.1 Clostridia bacterium
CGTCTGACCCTTGCCAAACTGATCCTGTCCCGCATGAACCTGCTGATCCTGGACGAACCCACCAACCATCTGGACATCGGTTCCCGTGAGGCACTGGAAAACGCACTGGAAGCCTTTGACGGCACCATCATTGCGGTATCCCACGACCGGTATTTCACAAAAAAGCTGGCCACCCGGTTCATCGACCTGTCCTGTGACCACGTGGTACGCACCATCACCGGCACACACCGCTGGCGTGACTTCACCGGCACCTACGAGCAGTACATCGCTCTGGGTGAGAACCCCGGTGAAGAGAGCATTATAATAAAGGAAGAAAAAGTCGCCTACGAGCTGACCCAGAAGGAACAGTATCAGCAGCGCAAAGCGGAAGCCGCACGGATCCGGCAGATGGAAAGACGGCTGGAAGCCATTGCCAAGGAAGTGACCAAGCTGGAAAAAGAGCTGGTAGACATCGAGGACGAGCTGTTCGGTGATGCCGCCACGGACTATCTGCGGGCAGGAGAGCTGTCCGACCGAAAGATCACCGTGGAAGACCGCCTCATGCAGCTGTACGAGGAAGAAGAAACCATCAAGGCGGAGCTTGAGGAGAAATAAGAAGTAAGAGATAAGAAGTAAGAGATAAGAAGTAAGAAGTATTCTGTGCCCAAAAAACGGCTCACAGATCAGACACTGTACGAAAATATCGTATTCTGTCTTTTCTGTAAGCCGTTCTTTCGTGCAAATTACTTCTCACTTCTTATTTCTTATATCTTATTTATCCCCAGCAGGTACCGTCCCATCTCGCTCTCTTCCGGCAGATCCAGCAGGAGCACGGCATATCCCTCTCCGTCACGGAAGATGGCGGTGACGGCAGCCTCCCAGCGGTAGGTCTGTATGTATTCGTACACCTTGGCACCGGGGTATTCTGCAAGCAGTGCTTTTCTGTCATATTTCGGATGTGCGCCGCCGTTCTTCCGGCAGACCACCGATGCCTGCACCAGATCGTCCATCCCCAGCACACATTCCATGACGCCGTTTCTGGCACCCTGTCCCTTGACCACGATAAAATCCAGTCTGTCCGCCGGCACATACCGGAGAGACGCACCTCCCGCCAGTGCAGGCTCAGCATCTTCCCACACAGGGGTATGGTCTTCCCTTGGTCGTACAGCGTACACAAACCAGGTCATCCGCCACCGCAGCAGCAGATACAGGGACACCACCACGCTGAGAATACACACAAGCTGAAACGCCCAGGAAAACCGCTGGATCATGCCGCCTGCGATATAGCCGACCATGGCAACGCCCAGCCACAGGAACGACAGCATGGTTGGCACGGACGGATCGGGATTCGGTTTGTATGTCATATATTCCTCCTGAAAACACAAAAACCGTGTCCCAAGTCGGTTCCACGGTTTTTATGATTTACGCATTTTCTTCTTTAGCAATGACCTGCTTGCCATCGTAGTAACCGCAAACGCGGCATACACGGTGAGCCAGGTTGTATTCGCCACAGTGGGAACACTTTACCATGCCAGGCATATCGAGCTTCCAAACGTTGGAACGTCTCTTGTCTCTTCTTGCCTTGGATACTTTTCTCTTCGGTACAGCCATGATTACACCTCCCTGTGAATTCTGGTCACATATTACACTTTATTATATCACACTGAAAAGGAAATTTCAAGTGGTTTTTCAATTATTCTTGCATTTTTTGCGAAGATTTTTTCAGTTTTCTTCGCCGGCTTCCCCGTTTTCTTCCGCCTTCATCTGATCCAACAGAACCTGCAGCTTGGCCATCCGGGGGTCAACAGTCTTCTTGGCAGCTTCCTTTTCACCGCAGCCGCACCCGTCGGCAATTTTCTTACCGCAGTGTGGACAAAGTCCCTTGCAGTCGGCACTGCACAGAGACACCATGGGCAGCTCCAGCACGATCTGTTCCAGAATGTCCGCGTCCGGAGACACACGGCTGTCGTTCAGATACAGCACATCCTCCAGCACGCCGTCCCATTCTTCATCATCGTCCGTGAATACTGCTTCCACCGCCGCACCGCTTCGCACCGTCCGCTCCATATCAAACTCCATGGTCTCATGGATGGGATCCAGACAACGGGCGCAGGGGATCACATAGTCCGCCGTGATCTGTGCGGTCAGCCGCAGATATCCGCCCACCGATGTGATCTCGCCTTCCACCAGAATCCCGTCCTCCGGGATTTCCAGCTCTTCCGGCAGCTCTACTGCATCCTCGGGCAGATCCGCTGTTTTCGGGGAAAATCTGTAAGAGAACGGCATGGTGTTCAGCCGTCCGTTCAGTACCTGTGTTACGTCCAGTTTCATATTGTTGCCGCTCCTTTTTATCCATATTGCGCACTTTATAATTATACCCGCCGCACCCCCGGTTGTCAAGGGTTTTGCAGATGGGAATTTAAACCAAAAAACAAACAAAACCCATAAGGATTCGGATATATGGTTGAATTATTCACAGTTTCGTGGTATACTGGGTTCACTATCAATGTACGAGGGAAAACCATGTTCAAAAAAATCATCACGACATTTATATATGCCATCATTCTGATCCTGTGCGGCATGATCATCCTGCGGTGCTGCGCCAA
>JAFZET010000178.1 GCA_017560565.1 Clostridia bacterium
AGCTACAGAGGCGTACGACCCGAAGGGGACTCGAACCCCTGACCTCTAGCGTGACAGGCTAGCGTTCTAACCAACTGAACTACCGGGCCAGATGGAAACAATAGGGCTCGAACCTATGACCCTCTGCTTGTAAGGCAGATGCTCTCCCAGCTGAGCTATGCTTCCATATCTTGTGAACTTTGCCTAAAACCGAACCGTTTCTTTTGAACCCGGTTTGTTGCTTTTAGTCTCTGTCCCTTCGACGTATAAGATTATATCACAACGTCTTTTATTTGTCAACCCCTTTTTTCAAAAAAATCAAAAATATTTTTTCACTTTTTTCTTCCCGGAAATCCCCCCAAAAAATATGCAGGCAGAGTCTCCCCGCCTGCTTCGTATTCCACGGTCATTCCGCTTCTTTGTAAACCCGTACCCAGTCCACCAGCATACAGTCCGGCAGTTCCTCTGGCTTTATCTCTCCCGCCCAGGTACCGAACTCTGCCGTCAGCTTCACATAAGCCGGCACCTCACAGATTTCCACTTCCGTGTTCCGCCAGGTTTCCCTGCCGTCGATATAGAAAATGTACGCATCCTTCGTCCATTCCAGAGCATAGGTATGCCAGCCTTCGTACCAGTCACCGTCATAGAAGCATTTGGACACGGAACGCAGGTTTTCCCCATAGCCACCCCAGTGAATGGCATGGTTCACACCTTTCCGCAGACATTCCCCGCTTTCCAGAATATCCACTTCCACACCGGCTTTGGCACTGGGGATCCCCCTGCCCATCCCACGGCACAGGATCCAGAAAGCCCCCCAGTAACCCGTGGTTTTCGGCAGCTGCAGCCGTGCTTCAAAATACCCGTAGGTCTGCTCGAATTTCCCCGCAGAACGGATGGCACCGGAGAGCGGTCTGCCGTCTTCTCTGAGGGAAGCCTTCAGCACCAGATGCCCCTCTCCGTCCAGGTAGCTGTGGGCATTGTCCCACCAGCCCCCTGCGTTCTGCCGTCTGACCTCGGGACCTCTTTCCCATTTAGTCAGATCCAGTTCAGTTCCTTCAAATTCATCGGAAAAGGTCAGGATCCATTTCTTACCGTCGGGCGTGGTATAGTTTTCCATGTCAGCCTCCTGTGCTTTACAGATTTCTGTTTCTATGATACATTCCGGGGATCTGTTTGTCAGCCGGCAATCCTTTAAGCCTGCAGATAATTTTCAAAGGCTTTGATCTGTCCCGGTCTTCCGATCACGGCGATAGTATCTCCCGCCTGCAGGATCATATCGGGACGCACATCCGCCGTCAGCTTGTCATTCTGCTCCACAGCAATGATGTTCAGTCCGAACTGTCCCCGCAGGTTCAGTTCCACCACCGTTTTGCCGTGAACCCGTCCGGTCAGGGCAATCTCCATGATGTCGATGTCATCCGACAGGGAGATATATTCCAGAACATGAGGGGCGATGAGCTTGTTTGCCAGCCGCATAGCCATATCCTTTTCGGGATAAACCACCTCAGCGCCCAGGGTTTTCAGCACTTCCCCGTGCTCTTCACTCTTGGCCTTGGCAATGACCCGCTTCACGCCCAGCCGCAGTATGGTCAGGGTGGCCAGAATGCTCACATCGATCTGTTCACCGATCCCGATGACAACCACATCACATTCCTGCAGACCGATAGCTTCCAGATTTTCCTTTGTCAGCTCGTCCACCCGGTAGGCATTATCCGTAAAAGCCGCCGCCTGGTTGATCTTGCTCTGCTCTCTGTCCGCCACCAGGATCTCCCGCCCGGCAGCCGCAAGAGACTGTGCCAACCCCATTCCGAACCGCCCCAGTCCGATCACACCGTACAGAGTTTCGCTCTTTCTTTTCTTTCTTGCCATATCCATACTCCTGTCATCACTTCAATCCATCAGCCGATGGGCAGACTTTCTTCCGGAAGAGAAATCCCCGTATCCGGTTCTCTTACCCACAGGGAAGCAACGGTCAGAGGCCCCAGCCGCCCTATATACATGGTCAGTACCAGCACAATCCTTGCCGCCGTGCCGAAATCCGCCGTGATCCCGGTGGACAGACCAACGGTACCCACAGCAGAAACCGTTTCAAATAGAATATCCTCAAGCCCCATCTCCGGCTCCAGAATACACAGCACCGCCGTTACGGCAATCACCAGGATCAGTCCCAGCGAGAGCACCACAAACGCTTTATGCTGTGCCTCTGCGGATATCCTGCGGCGAAATGCTTCCGGGGGATGATTGGTGGAAGCCGACCGAAGGGACGCAAACGCCACAAAAATGGTGGTGGTTTTCATCCCGCCGCCGGTGGATCCGGGAGATGCGCCGATGAACATCAGCACCATCATCACAAGCAGCCCCGCTCTGGAAAATCCGCCGAAATGGAAGGTGGAAAACCCTGCGGTACGTGCCGTTACGCTGGCAAAAAAGGCACCGAGCCAGGTGATCCCTTCACCCTCGGTGATTTTGATCAGAACCGTTCCGGCAGCCAGCAGGATTCCGGTCACAGCCAGTACCACTTTTGTCTGAAGGGTATACCGGTGCCCCCGGCGGTTTTCCCACAGATCCCGTATCACAAAGAAACCGATGCCGCCCATAATGATCAGAACGCAGGTGATCAGATTCATGGGAACATCATGGGCATACGGGATCAGATTGTCCCCTCTGCCGAACACATCGATCCCGGCATTGTTGAAAGCGGCTATAGAATGGAACACGGAAAACCAGATCGCCTTCCCCACGGGAAACTCCCGGATCAGCAGGGGAAAGACGGCAGCAGCCCCGGCAAGCTCCGCAGCAAAGGTAAAGCCAAGCACCAGCCTGATCAGGGACCAGACCCCCTTCAGGGTAGAGTAATTCAGGGCTTCCTTGATCAGCAGCCGTTCCCTGAAGTACAGTCTCTGCCCTGCCAGCGCCATGATCCCCACCCCAAGAGATGTGATCCCCAGCCCGCCGATCTGGATCAGCAGAAGGAGCACCGTCTGCCCGAAGCCGGAAAAAACCGAGCCGGGATCCACAGTCATCAGTCCGGTGATGCACACGGCTGAAGTGGCGGAAAACAGCGCATCGGTAAAGGACACCTGCGCCTCCGGTCTCCGGGAAACGGGCAGCAGAAGAAGCAGGGTTCCCGTCAGAATCAGGGCGGCAAACCCCATGGCGATCAGCCGTCCGGGAGAAATCTTTTTCAGCAGTCGATTCATCATGGACACTCCGTTGTCATAGCATTCTGTCACGGTAGGCGGCAAACGCGGAGGGAATGGAATAGGCTTCCGGATCGTCCATCCAGGCAGCCCCCTCCGGCAGATCGGGTGCGGTACCGGTCTCCGCCGTAAAGCCGCACAGATGCCATTCCACATGGGTGAAAATATGCTTTGCAGCCGGCAGAGGAGCGGTGATCTCCGCCCGTATGCCCAGTGCTTCCGCTTCTCTCAGCATTTCCTCTTCGCTGCAGGCACGTTCCACTGTCAGCGGCTGCCACAGTCCCGCCAGCAGTCCCTTATCCGGTCGTCTGGTAACCAGCCAACCTTTCGGAGAATGCAGCAGCAGTACCGTAACCGTTTTTTTCGTTCTTTCTTTTTTGGGTGCTTTCACGGGAAGAGCTTCCACACCCTCCCCTCTTGCTTCTCTGCCGAGACACAGATCCCGAAGAGGACAGTGCCCGCAGTCGGGAGAACGGGGCGTGCAGACCATTGCACCCAGTTCCATCAGCGCCTGATTGAAATCTCCGGCGGCATCGGGCGGTATGTGGGTCATCACCCGTGCGCTGCAGCGTTCTTTGGTCTCGGGGGAGAGGATATCGCCCTCGTCATCATACAGTCTGGCAAAAACCCGCAGAACATTTCCGTCCACAGCAGGCACCGGTACCCCCATGCTGATGGAAGCGATGGCACCGGCAGTATAGGCACCGATTCCGGGCAGCTTCAAAAGCTCCTTATATGTCCGGGGCATCTCTCCCCCGTAATCCCGGCAGATCACCTGTGCCGCTTTCTGCAGGTTTCTGGCTCTGCTGTAATAGCCCAGCCCCTCCCACAGCTTGTTCAGCCGTTCCGGATCGCATTCAGCCAGAGCACGTACATCCGGCAGTTCTTCCATAAACCGCCGGTAATAGGGCAGTACCGCTGTCATCCGGGTCTGCTGCAGCATGATCTCACTGACCCACACATGGTACGGTGTGGGGTCGTCCCGGAAAGGCAGGGAGCGTCTGGCATTCTGAAACCATGCCAGAAGGGGAGCGGCTATGGGATATTGCAGTTCTTTCATCATCAATACCGATATATCTTCCGTCATTTGTCTCTTACTTCATATAATATTCCTCGTCCAGCTGATCCAGTCTTGCGAAGGTATACCCCTCGTCAATCACATAACGGATCAGCCATGGCAGCAGTGCCGCAGTTTCCGGCGTGCTGTCATGCAGGAGAATGATGCGGGTATTCGAGGGACAGTTTTCCCAGGTTTCCAGGAATGTCTGTTTCCAGTACTCCTCAGCGGTCATTTCCGCCGGACGGGTACTCAGAAGTCCGTCGTTTGTCAGGATATTCCAGTCATAGATCCGGTATCCCATACCGTGCAGACCATCGATCATGTTCCGCCGCTGAACTACGCCGAAATACTGGCTGACAGAACCACCGGGAAAGCGGAAATAATAGGTTTCCGACGGGGGCAGGATCCCCGCATCGGTGACGGTTTTTTGCCATGCCTGCACATCCCGCAGCAGAGCACCGGCACTGGCATAAATGGATTCATATTTATGGGTGCTGCCGTGGCTTGCCAGCAGGTGTCCGTCTTCTGCGATCCTGCGGGCGACGGCTGGATATTTCTCCACAGAAGTCCCCAGGGTAAAGAAAGCCGCAGGTACACCATACCGTCCGAGAACATCCAGGATCTCTTCCGTATAAGCAGTGGGACCGTCGTCAAAGGTCAGATAGACCCGGTTTTTTCCGTTGTCCTCTGCCGTCTCCGCCTTTTTTCCGGACACAACCAGCGTCACCGGCACGGCAGGATTGACATAGTATCCCGTTTCATCCGAAGTTCCGGCATATTCCAGATACAGAAGTTCCCCGGCCGGCGCCGTGCTCCAGGTATCCCGGATCTCGAAAGGAATCCCGGCTTCCCGGAGAATGTTTTTTGCACCCTCCGCATCTTCCGTCAATGCAGGCGGCAGTGCCGTATATCCCGCCGTGACCGCATTTTCACCCGGCTTTCCGGCTTCTTCCCTGTGGGTCTGCTGCACCAGCGTGGCAGGAAGGGGCATCTCCGGCTCCAGAAACACAGCGGACGGCGTTACAGCTCCCCTGTTGTCCTGCAGAAACACAAAATCCGAAAACAGGTACATACCCACACCGTAGACCAGCAGAATGGTCACAAAGAAGGTCAGAGCCGCCCCGCGGACACTGATTCCCTTTATCCATTTTCGTTTCGTACTGTTCTTCAAGTCTGGTTCTCCTGTTTCCGGTTCGGGCGCACATACTTACTCTATAATATTATAACAGCATTCGACCGGTTATGCAAGGGGTAAGTTCTTCCGGCAAAAAGAAAAAATACCGCCTCATCGGAAGCGGTATTTTCAGTGCATTGGAAAACAGAGACTCAGATCTTTTCCTTAACCTTGGAAGCCTTACCAACTCTGTCTCTCAGGTAGTACAGCTTGGCTCTGCGAACCTTACCGTAACGGATAACTTCAACGGAAACTACGTGAGGAGAATGGAGGGGGAAAGTCTTTTCCACACCGCAGCCGTAAGCTACGCGGCGTACAGTGAAGGTTTCGGAGATGCCGCCGCCGTGACGGGCGATAACGGTGCCTTCGAACATCTGCACTCTTTCTCTGGTACCTTCTTTGATCAGGTTTGCAACACGTACGGTGTCACCGATGTTGAAGGACGGTACGGTTTCCTTCAGCTGCTCTCTGGTAAAAGCGTCGATCTTGTTGTTCATGTTCGACCTCCTGTTACTGGACATTCGTGCGGAGAGACGCAGAGGACTGTCCGTTTTTTGTGTGGGCAAAACGCCGCACATACTCAGATATTATACTATAATTTTACTTTTCTGTCAAGCGGCAAGGGCAATTTCCTCCCCGGCGTTTTACTGAAATCTGCAGGAAGGACACCGCTTCCCTTGTGGTTTTAAACCAAACAAGTCATTTTTCAATGCACTTCAGTCCGCTGATGCACACCAGAATCAGCACAAAGTGGGGCACCATGATCAGATACCAGCCTCCCAGCAGAACTGCGGAGACAATATGTCCCATGCAGAGCAGAATACAGAGGGCACCCATAAGCATCCGCCCGGACTGCAGCTTGTAGAAATGCATTCCCAGAAGTCCCAGGGGCACTGCCAGAGCGGAAACGATCATACCCAGAGCCATATTTGCCAGATTCCCTCCGGTGGCGTAGATCATCCCGAGACAGGTAACGGCAGGCATGACATACAGAATCAGCGCCACGCAGGCAAAAACGTATCTGTCCCGCATTTTTTCTGCCGGTGTTTTCTGCGGTGCGGCAGGAGCGGTGTTCTGGTTTTTCTTCGGCACACTGCCGGACGGTCTGGATTTGGACATGGATCATACCTCAGAACAAATTTGATTTTGTCCAGTATACCATAAAGACAGCCGTTTTCCAAGGGGAGAGGCGGAAATATTCCGTAAAATTTTCTGTTTATCTGTCCCTCTCCCGCAAAACGGCATATTTCGGCTCCCTGTCAATCCGTTCCAATACCGCATCGGACAGATCATGCCGGTATCCCCTGAAAATATCCGTATGCCAGCGGGGCCATTTTGTGTATACGGTTTTCTTTGCCCCGTGAATCAACGGACCTGTATAGGAAAAGACTGTCTGCTCCCGCACGGCTTCATACGCTGTCCCGTGATCGAAAGCCCGGTCAAAGACCGCAAACGCTTTTTCCGGATCGGCAGTACAGGCGGCACAGAGCAGATACAGCCGGTACAGGGTAAGATGATACTCCCCACACTGTCTCTCCTCAAACAGGGCTTCAAAAAAGTCCGCATACGTGTGCAGTATCTTCTCCGCATACCCGTCTTCCACGGTACCAATGGTTCTGACCGCTCTCTGCAGAGCACCGGCAAGCGCATCTGTCAGTGCCAGAATCTCGTTCCCGTACCATTCTCCCCGCACATCTCCGTCAGCCGCCATGGCAAGCATACTTTCTCTGCTGAAGTATACCGGCGTGCAGGAATGTGCAAGGGTCTGCGCACGCTTTTTTTCTCCCATCCACCCGTACAGCAGCATCAGCCGGGCAAGCACCGAATCTCTGTCCTCCGGCTCCGGATCCAGTGTCAGCACCTTCTCAAAAACCGCTGCCGCTTCCCGGAAGTATGGATTTTTTCCGTTGTATTCCGTATCGTTCACTGGATATCCGTCCTCCCTCATTTTCCGCCGGGCACCATGGTTTTTCGTCCCGTACAGGGAAAGTGCATATCCCAGCCGCAGCAGAAGCTGACTGTCTTCCGGGAATTCCAGCAGGGTTTCCCGCAGTTCGGTGATGCATTCCTCCGTCACAGCATCCCGGGTAATCAGTCCGTCTGCCCGAGCCAGAACCGCCCGGATCTTTTCCTGACGGTCGCCGTCATAGCCGAACAGTTCATCAATGGACACATGGAAATAATTTGCGATCCGGGGGATCTGCTCCACATCCGGATATCCGCCGCCCGACTCCCACCGGCTGACCGCCTGCGTGGACATTCCCAGAGCCTCGGCGAGGTTTTCCTGGGTCTTCCCCGCCTTATGCCGGAGAGTACGTATCATTTCTCCCATTTTCATCTGTATATATCTCCTGAAACAAAAAATCACCGGTGTGCCTACAGTATAGCAGACACCGCCGGTGAATACAATCATCCATTGATTGTTGCAATATCCAGTTTTCGTGGAATCACTGTCCGTCCTCGCCGGAATTTCTTTCCGCCAGCTTGTCGCCCGCCTTCTGCAGAACGACCACGCAGGCGATAATCACTGCGATAACGATCAGAATGCAGGCCATGCCCACAGCCATATAGTAAAGATTGGATATAAAATTCATGGGATTGAATGTCATATTATAGTACCTCGATATTCACAATTCACATAACATCTGACAAAGCAGCCTGTGGCTGCCTGCCGGGGC
>JAFZET010000179.1 GCA_017560565.1 Clostridia bacterium
CTGGACAAATTACAGTGACAGCCAGCACAGACGATCTGTGTACTGTTCGGACTGCGGATACAGCGACTATGAATATGCCGGACATTCTCTGTCTTATGGTTCCTGGACTTCCACCGGTTCCTCCCAGCACAAACGGACAGTATCCTGTTCCTGCGGTTACAGCACCACGGAAACCAAAAGCCACAACCTGACTTACGGCGCATGGACGAAATATTCCGGAACCCGGCATAAGCGGGCGGTATCCTGTTCGGACTGCTCCTACAGCACCACTGAGTATGCGGATCATTCTCTGTCCTATAGCGATTGGGAATCCTACGACGAACTGGAACACTGTCGGGACGCTTCCTGTTCTACCTGCGGTTACAGTACGGTGGAATATGCCGATCATACCCTGACCACCGGTGACTGGAAGGAATATTCCGATACCCAGCACAGCCGGACGGTTTCCTGCTCCTGCGGATACAATGTCACGGAATATGCAGACCATGAAGATACCGACTATGACGGATACTGTGACGGCTGCGGCTATCTCATGACCCGGTTTTCCGTAACCCTGCCGACAGTTATGCTCATCGTGGTGGCGGAGGATGGTTGGGTGTATACCGCATCCAATGCGGAAATCGTCAACAACTCCACCCACAGCGTGGAAATCACATCCGTGACCATTACCGCCGGGGATAACTGGACGCTGGTACCCTATGGCTGGAACATGGCGAACGAAAAAGTGGATTCCCGACTGATCGGCTTCTACCTCAACGGGGCAGAAAGCACCAGGACAGGCGGCAGCGAAATCCTTACCCTGCCGGACAACTGGACAATCGACCGGGATGATTCTTTTGTTCTGGACTATGATGCCGTGGTGTCTGCCACCTCTGATGTTCTGAAGAATGAACAGGTGCTGACACTGGTGTTTGTGGTGGATTGGCTGTACCTGTAATCCATGGATAGCCTGCACGACTGGAGGTGATGCCCCATGCAGGAAGAAGTGGACAGCAGGACTGTGGCACTGGTAATCAACACAGCAAAGCTGACCGGACGGATATTCATAGCGGCGATCCGGAAGTTTCTGGAACACCAGAGTGCAAGGAAACAGCAAAAAAGTACCGTAATCCCCCACGGAAAACAGTCGGTCAAGCAGCTTATCGGACAGAATCAGGGTGTGACCTCTATCGAGAGCAACGATCCGAACATCAAAGCCTTTGAGAAAGTTGCCCGGAAGTACGGCGTGGACTATGCCATTAAGAAAGTCCGTGACGAAAACGGCAAGCATAAGTACATCATTTTCTTCAAGGGCAGGGACAACGATGCCATTACCGCCGCATTCCGGGAATATACCGCAAAAGCCATGGAAAAGGCTAAGAAACCGTCCATTCTGAAAAAGCTGCAGGATATCGGTGCTGTGATGCAGAATCAGGTGAAAGAACGAACCAAAGAAAAGAAACGGGAGCAGACCAGATGAAGAAAAAACTGAAAAAGACCATCATCCAGTGTGTCCCATATCTGTTTATCGGTCTGTTCGCTACCAAGTTGGGGCAGATGTGGCGGTATACATCCGGTGCGGAACTTGGGGAGCGAATCATGAACCTTGGCGAAGGATTCTTTCTGGCTCTGGAATCTCCTCTGCCCAGCTTCCATCCGTTTGATCTTATTGTCGGTATCGCTTTTGCCGTAATTTTCCATCTGATCGTATACGGGAAATCCAAAAACGTGAAGAAATACCGGAGGAACGAAGAATACGGCTCTGCACGTTGGGGAAAGCCGGAGGATATTGCGCCTTATGTAGACCCCGACTTCCGGAATAACGTGATTCTGACGCAGACGGAATCCC
>JAFZET010000180.1 GCA_017560565.1 Clostridia bacterium
CTTGGGGGTATAGCTCAGTTGGGAGAGCGCTTGAATGGCATTCAAGAGGTCAGGGGTTCGACTCCCCTTATCTCCACCAAGCTCTGGAAGAAATTCCGGAGCTTTTTTGTTTCCTGAAGAGAGGCGGAAAGGAGCCAATCATGCGTCTGTTTCATGTCAGCGAAGAACCGGATATTGCCGTATTCCACCCCCGGCTGCCTGCCAGAGCCGATCTGGATCCGAATGTAGGGCTGGTGTGGGCGATTGACGAAGCCAGACTGCCGAATTTTCTCACCCCCAGAGACTGCCCGAGAGTGACATTCCATCTGGGAGAGAATACCACCGATGCGGACAGAGAGCGTTTTCTGCCCGCCGGGTTCCACCATGCGGTGATTCTCGAAGAGGACTGGCGGGAACGGAAGGTGCTGGTATGCTTTACGGAAAACCTGTGGCCAATAGCGGAAAGCGTACAGAAGTCCACCCTGCACTGGTCACTCTACCGGATGAAAAACGCAAAAGCAAAACCATGTACCCGATACGACCGGGAAACCATAGAAGCGCAGTATGTCTTCTCCCAGATGGCCGAACAGGATATTCAGCGCAGCCAGCGTGTTTTTGAGAAGGAGTTTGCCTTTGCAGATGCCTTGAGCCGTATTTTGGACAATCTGGAGCTTTGTTCCAACGGTACTGCTACAGAACAGTATATCGGTACAGACGGTCGGACAGTCCTGTGGCGCCGTTTTAACCGTGACGACTGCATTCAAAGTAAGAAGTAAGAAGTCAGAGATAAGAAATATCTGACCGAAAGCCAAAAAACGGCTTACAGCCCCGAAGGAGAACCGAATCTCCCCGGCACTGTAAGCCGTTCTGTATTTCAGACCTAATTCTTACTTCTGAATTCTTATTTCTTAATTTGATCCGCCAGAATATCCTTGGCCTGTGCCAGAGCGTCTGCAACCTTGTCCAGATCCTTACCGCCGGAGGTGGCACTGTCGGGACGTCCGCCGCCCTTACCGCCGGTTACAGCGGATACGGCCTTCAGCAGGTTACCGGCATGGGCACCGGCTGCGATGGCATCCTTGCCGCAGGCAGCAACAAAGTTCAGCTTGTCGCCCTGCTGCAGTGCGAATACGGCTACAGCGTTGGCATACTTGTCACGCAGGGTGTCGCAAAGCCCTCTTGCGGAATCCAGAGCGGTCTGACCCAGATCCCCGGCGATCAGCTTCACGGAGCCTACTTCTACAGCGTTCTTCAGAATGTCGTCCAGCTTGGAAGCGGCCATCTTGGCGTTCAGGGAGTCGATTTCCTTCTTTGCGGCAGACAGATCGGCCATCACAGCGGCGGCACGGTTTGCCACTTCTGCGGGATTCTGTGCCTTCAGAGCCCTGGCGGTGTCGTGGATCACTGCGTCCTTTTCCGCCAGCAGTTCCAGTACGCCGAAACCGGTTACAGCTTCGATACGGCGCACGCCGGCAGCTACGGAGGATTCGGTCAGGATCTTGAACATACCGATCTTGGCGGTGTTGTCGCAGTGGGTACCGCCGCACAGTTCTGTGGAGAAATCACCCATCTTGACCATGCGCACTTCGGAACCGTACTTTTCGCCGAACAGTGCCATAGCACCTTCAGCCTTGGCGGTTTCGATGTCGGTCACCTTGGTTTCAATGGCGTTGCCTGCCAGAATGTTCATGTTCACCAGCAGTTCCACCTTGGACAGCTCTTCAGCGGTCAGACCCTGGAAGTGGGTGAAGTCGAAACGGCATCTCTGGCTGTCCACATAGGAACCTGCCTGTTCCACGTGGGTGCCCAGTACGGTACGCAGCGCAGCCTGGAGCAGGTGGCAGGCGGAGTGGTTCCGACGGATTGCGTCACGGCGGGTATCGGTGATGTCTGCGGTTACCAGATCGCCAACCTTAACGGAGCCGCCGGCAACGGTGCACAGGTGCAGGTATACGCCGTCGGTCTTTCTGGTGTCGTAAACGGTCAGCAGGTTTTCGTCCTTGTAGATGGTACCGGTGTCGCCTACCTGACCGCCGCCTTCGCCGTAGAAGGGAGTCTTGTCCAGTACGATGGTGCAGTCGCCTTCGGAAACTTCGTCCACCAGGGCGTCTTCTGCCAGGATCGCAATTACCTTGCAGTCAGCGGTACGGTAGTCGGTGTAGCCGGTGAACTGAGTCTTGTCCAGACCTTCCAGCAGATTTTTAGAAGCATCGCTCCAGCCGGAGATGTTGGCTCTGGCTTCTCTGGCACGTACCTTCTGCTGCTGCATCAGGAGCTTGAAGGTTTCTTCGTCGATCTTCAGACCGGATTCTTCCGCAATTTCACGGGTCAGATCGATGGGGAATCCGAAGGTGTCGTACAGCTTGAATACTTCATCCCCGGAGATGGTGTCGGCGTTTTCCTTTACGGCACCACGGATCAGGTTTTCCAGAATGCTCAGACCGGCATCGATGGTGGCGTTGAAGCGGTCTTCTTCCATGGACATAACCTTGCGGATGTAGTCAGCCTTTTCTCCCAGCTCGGGATAACCGGCTACGTTCTGTTCGATGACTACGTTGCATACGTCGATCAGGAATTCCCGGTCGATGCCCAGCAGCTTACCGTTGCGGACAGCACGGCGCAGGATTCTTCTCAGTACGTAGCCTCTGCCTTCGTTGGAGGGGATAACGCCGTCGGAGATCATGAAGGTTGCGCCTCTTACGTGGTCGGTGATGACACGGATGGAGATGTCGTTCTTTGCATCCACACCATACTGCTTGCCGGAGATTTCCACAACCTTGTCCAGGATGCGGCGCACGCCGTCTACTTCAAACATATTGTCCACGCCCTGCATAACGCATGCCAGACGTTCCAGACCCATACCGGTGTCGATGTTCTTGTGTTCCAGTTCGGTGTAGGTACCGTCACCCATGTTGTTGAACTGGGAGAATACGTTGTTCCAGATTTCCATGAAGCGGTCGCAGTCACAGCCGGGGCCGCAGTCGGGAGA
>JAFZET010000181.1 GCA_017560565.1 Clostridia bacterium
CATGCATGCCGTCAACAATGGTGTGGTAGAGGGCAGACAGAGCAATTTCGAAACCTACAGAGCAGCCGGTTTTCCCTATGCCCGCAACCACGATGCCTCTTACTGTGAAGAGTATGGTGTAGAACACTGTGTGGACATCACCGCCATCTTCCGGGATTTCGACGCCAACCCCTACCATCCGGAATCCTATGATTTTGCGGTCACTGACGCATACCTTGCCCGTACCGTGGAAACCGGTACAAAGATTTTCTACCGTCTCGGCCAGCGGATCGAGCATACGGTGAAGAAATACAATATCTATCCGCCGAAGGATTTCGGAAAGTGGGCTGTGATCTGTGAACACATCATGCGGCACTATTCCGAAGGCTGGGCGGACGGATACCACTGGGATATGCCATACTGGGAAATCTGGAACGAACCGGATGTGCAGCCCCAGTGCTGGGTGGGTTCCACGGCGGAATTCTGCGATTTCTTCTGTACGGTATATGCCCATCTGAAGCAGTGCTTCCCCCATCTGAAAATCGGCGGTCCGGCATTGGGCGGTTCCTACAGCTTCTGGATGATGGACTACCTGATGGCTATTCTACGTGAGCGGGGTCTGAAACTGGACTTTTTCTCCTGGCATCTGTATACCACCGATCCCCACAAACTGACTGCAGATGCAGAAGAATTCCGCAGAAGACTGGATGCGGCAGGACAGGAGCAGGCGGAGAGTATCCTCAATGAATGGAACTACTGTGAGAGCTTTTCGGGAGAAGCCTTTACCCGTACGGTGGAAACCATCATCGGGATGAAAGGTGCTGCCTTTGCCGCCGCATTTCTGTGCGAAGGACAGAAAACTTCTGTGGATATGCTGATGTACTACGATGCCCGTCCGTCCATTTTTAACGGGATTTTTGATTACTACACCATGCGTCCCATCAAGGGCTACTATGTTTTTGCCGGATGGAACGAACTGTACCGGCTGGGTACGGAAGTACATACGGAAACGGACGATCCGGAACTGTATGCAGCCGCCGCAACGGATGGGGAAAAGCAGGGAATGATGATCTCCTACTTCACCAACCGTCCGGATGCGGAAGCGAAAGAAGTGCGGATCGATGCAGAGGGGGGATTTGAGGTTGTGATTATTGATGAGGATAATGACAAAAAAATATTGTCTACAATTTCATTTCCTGATACAGTGAATATTTCACCAAATTCTGTACTTTTGCTGAAGACTATATGATTTGATTCAGATAACACATAAGGAATTGAGTAAGTTCACATCTTTATTGGGAGGGTGCAGAAATGAAAAATATACTACACTTGAGTTGTGGTGTGTTAATACTTTACATACTATCAGTGGTATGTGCAACTGTTGCTTTTGCGAATAATGTCGAAATACAGTATATTAACGCAGGAACAGATAGAAGTTATGTGGTGTTATCGGATGGAAGCTTATACACATGGGGAGAAGGAAGAAGTTATACTACATTATCATATAGAGAAGGGGATCCTGTCAGAAATATACCTCGAAAAATTGATAATGGAGTTGCTGCATCTGGTGATACCAGTAGCAGCCATATCAGTTGGGTTATTCGTACAGATGGAAGCTTTTGGTATGGTTCTGAAAAGTTGCTGGATCAGGTTGTTTCATGTAATGGAGAATATATTC
>JAFZET010000182.1 GCA_017560565.1 Clostridia bacterium
ATCGTGCTGACTACCTATAACCAGTTTCTGCTGAAATCTTCCGCCATGGGACCTTACTCCATTGTGATGATCTTCATGATGTCCGGTGGGCTGCTGATTCCGGTGCTCTGGTCGGTCATCGCGGAAGGCAATGTTCTGACCATCATGCAGTGGATCTGCGTGATTATGATCCTGGTTTCCTTCCTGATTCTGAATATGCCGGGGAAAGGCGAAAAAGCCACCATCCCCTTCCTGCTTTCCGTTACTGTGCTGGGCGTGGCCAACGGTACCTACGGGATTCTGATGAACACCCAGCAGGCCATGACCGCCAATACCGAAAATGCCGGGATGATCGTGTTCACGTTCGGTACCTGTGCGGTCCTGTCTCTGGTGATGATGCTGCTGCCCGCCAAGGGTGAAAAATTCGCACCTGCCAAAGCTGCCAGAGCCGCATTCACCTTCAACCGTACCTGTATCGCCTGGGGGTTGGGTTCTGCCCTGTCAGCTTCCGTAGCGGTGAACATTCTCATGTGGATTCTGTCCAAGGTGAACGTAGCGGTGGTGTATGCCATGACCAACGGCGGCGTACTGCTGGTGTCGGTGCTGATCTCCCTGCTGTTCCTGGGTGAAAAATGCACCCTGACCAAGGCTGTGGGCATTCTGCTGTCTACGGCGGCTATTGTAATGCTGAGCATCTGACCCCAAAACATATAAAGGCTGTCTGTTTTTCATAAGCAGGCAGCCTTTTTTGTGTTTATCTGATTTTTACGATTTTTGCGCCGAAGGGCATCAGTGCCAGTTTGGCGAATTTGATGCTCTGCAGACCGAAGGGGATGCCCACAATGGTGATACAGCAGAGGAAACCTGCCGCCAGAGAAGCCAGTGCCAGTTCCCAGCCCAGAAGGAAGATCCAGATGATATTGCCCAGAAGGGAAGGCACGCCGATGGTCCCGTAGATTACGTCATATCCGAAAGGATGGAGCATCAGGGAGGCATTCTTGAAGCACTGGAGTCCGAAGGGAATGCCGATCAGCGTAAGACAGAGAAGCATCCCGGACAGTGTCCACAGCAGGGCAAGCAGAAAGCCGCCCAGAAGAAACCAGAGAATATTCCCGATCGTTTTCATATTCCGTACCTTTCACAGACTGCGCTGCTTCACTGCTTCGTAGAACATGACGGTAGCCGCACAGGCTACGTTGAAGCTGGAGGCATAGGAGGTTTCCGCCATGGGAATGGTGATCATTTCCGTGCACAGGGGCTTCAGTCCTTCCGAGAGACCGTCCGTTTCACAGCCGATCATGAAAACGGTGGGCTTTTTCAGATCCGTCTGCCAGAGGGCGGTATCGGCGTGGGCTGTGGTACCCAGTACCTGCAGATCTCCCCATTTTTCCCGGATGGCGTCAAAGAGAGCGGCAAGTGCATCGTGACGGGGCACTCTTACCACCGGCAGAGCAAAGAAGGAACCCATGGTGGATACCACCACATCCGGGTCGTACAGATCCACGCCGTGTCCGGTGAGGATCAGCCCGTCAGCACCCAGCGCATCCAGAGAGCGGATGATGGTGCCCAGATTCCCCCGGTTGGAGGGACGGTCAAACAGTGCCAGCAGAGGCGGACGGTCGGCGGAGAGCTGCAGGGCGTCCAGGAGCCATGCCGTGTCTCTGTCGGCGTCGTCCTTCATTTTGACGATGGCCAGCATTTCCGAGGCATCTTCCTTGCCGGAAATCTCGTCCATCAGGGCAGGCGCCAGTTCCAGGTTCACTTCTGTGGGTACGGTGCGCAGCAGATTTTTTGCCCAGTCGGACAGCTGACGGCGGGCGGCGTAGACCCAGGACACGATTTCCCAGTCCTTCGCCACAGCCTCATTGATGTTGCGGACCCCTTCCACCAGAAATTCTCCATACCGGTACCGTTTGTTCCGGTTGGTCTTCAGCACTTCCAGCTTCTGATAGGCCGCATCTTTGGAAAGAATTTTTTGAACCTTCACGGTATCACCTCACAGACGGATGCCGAACACTTCGTCCAGCACGGCGGGAATCTGGTCATCGGTCAGTTCTTTTTCCGTCACCGTATCCCCGTCAAAACAACGGTAGGTATTGCCGTCTATTGTGCAGCGTCCCGTGTCGGTCTTGATGGCGATGATGTTGGACTTGGTAAAAGGAGAGTCGGGATGCTTTTCACACCAGAAAGAGGGCATTATGTAGTCCAGATTCAGCTGTACTTCTTCCGTAAAACCGTAGAAGGGACGCCACTCACCTTTGTGCCAGTCCTCGATGACCCAGCCATAGAAATCCTTTTTTACCACACGGTAGGTTTCCCCGTTCATGGTTCTTTCGGCACCTTCCGCAAAGGGCAGGGGACGGCGGAATGCATTCTGACCGATCCCGGCATCCACGATCCAGCGGGAAGAATCTGCGCAGGTGACGACCAGCACTCTGTGACGACGCATGGGGATGTCAGTCTCGCCTCGGAGGTACCGTGCCATGTATTCGGTTACATCATACCCAATGGAGCGGAGCAGAGCGGTGAGAAAACCGTTGACTTCAAAACAATACCCGCCCCGGTGTCTGACTACGATCTTGTCATACAGGTCGTTTTCTTCCAGAGAGAGAGGGATCCCCGCCAGGATGTCCAGATTTTCATAGGGCACAGTGGCAGCGAAGTTGTACTGAATATCGGAAAGCAGCTCTGCCGTGGGGATGAGGGGCAGGGCGGGCATATCCATGCCGATCCGTACAAAAGCGGCGGCAATCTGTTCGATGGTGAACATAATAAAATCTCCTTTCGGATGATACTTTTGGATTCAGATTTCGTGAGCATTTTTACCGTTCCAGAATCACACCGTCCCGGTATGCCTGCAGCAGGGCACGGAGATCGCCGATCCGCAGTGCCAGCTCTTCGCCGTAGTCCGTGTCGGCAATACTGACCCGGCGTTCCATTTTTTCCACCACCCGGACGGAAGGCGTGTCGGTGTCCCCGGCATGGTGTTCCGCCAGACGGAGACTGTGGGAGTCGTAGATCAGGGTGTATCCCGCAATGCCGGTTTTGCTGCGGTAGGCTTTGGAGATCCCGCCGTCGATGACGAACAGCCTGCCGCCGCCCCGGATGGGACTTTCCCCGTCCTTGATCAGCACCGGCACATGACCGTTGATGATGTGCCCATTATCGGGATCCAAACCGAATTCTTCCAGAATCCGTCCGCAGATCCCGCCGTCCCGGTTCAGGTCATAGTAGGGCGCATAGATCTCTCTGGCTTCAGGGATGTGTTTGTCCACAAAGGTTCTCTCAAAGAACGCCATTTTGTTTTTGCCGTACAGGGGGGAGTCCGGTCCGCACCACAGGTACCACAGAAAATCCCGGGCTTCGATCTGTTCGGGAGAGTTGTAGGGGGCATAATAGGCACGGTTCACGATCTTGCCGATCCGATCCAGCAGGTCTTTGCCGTGGCTGGTTTCCGCATAGTCATCCCCGCCGATCCGGGGCAGACGGACTTCCCGGAAGGAACCGTCTTCATTCAGGGGAATGCAGCCGTGGTACAGCAGATTGCCGTTGCAGGTCCGGTACATGGAGCCTTTGGCATACAGGAATTTGATGTGGGTACTCAGCTTGGGACTGTGGTAGAAAGAGGAGGAGAGGATCCGCATCAGCTGTGCTTCCTCCTCGGTCAGCCGCAGGGGATCATCCGGGTCAACGGTGGGGAAGCTGGTGTCGTTCAGGGGATATACGGTATCTCCCAGCACTACTGTACCTGCCCGGAAATCCGTTTTTTCAAAGAGCCGCCGGTCGTCCATGTTGTATTCCGGGTGTCTTGCCAGAAGCTGTCCTTCCAGTTTGCACTGGATCACCGCAATGGCTTTGTGCATCTTGGCGGTCAGCCGTGCATCCACGGAGTCGTATACCACATCGTCCAGGGTATGGGGCATGAAGCCGGAACAGGGATCGTCCTCATAGACCTGTGCTGCAAAGATGGACAGGGGACGCAGGTTCAGACCATATCCGTCTTCCAGAACGTCGTAGCTGTTGTAGGACAGAGCGATCCGGATCACGTTGGCAATGAGCGCCGTATTGCCGGAAGCCGCACCCATCCAGGAGATATCGTGGTTGCCCCACTGGATGTCGATATGGGTGAACCGCATGAGTTCGTCCATGATCTTGTCCGCACGGGGACCTCTGTCGAAAATGTCCCCGATGATGTGGAGCCGGTCGATGGTCAGGGTACGGATCAGGGAGCAGGTTGCGATGATAAACTCCTCCGCAATGCCGGTATCCAGAATGGAGGCGATGATTTCATCGTAGTAAAAGTCCTTGTCCACATCGTCCGTTACGTTGAGCAGCTCGTCCAGTATGTATGCAAAGCCGGAGGGCATTTTCTCCCGGACTTTGCTGCGGGTATATTTGGCAGAAACGGAATCACATACCATGATCAGCCGGTAAACCGTGATTCTGCGCCATTCGTCCGTCAGCTCTCCGGCAGACTGCAGCCGTTTGATTTCCTCCTCCGGACGGTAGATCAGCACAGCCAGAGCCTCTCTGTCATCTGCAGGAATGCTTTTATCAAAAATCAGATCAATTTTGGAACGGATCATCCCGGAAGCACTCCGGAGCAGCCGCAGAAAGGCATCGTATTCCCCGTGCAGATCGCTGAAAAAATACTCAGTCCCCTTGGGCAGGGAGCGGAGGGCAGCCAGGTTGGTAATTTCACTGGCAGCTGCTTTGGCGGTGGGATATTCTCTTGCCAACAGTTCAAGATAGCGTTTGTCCATATTCTTCCCCCATTTTACTATACTGTCTTTATTATACCGTTTCATGGGGGATTTGTCAATTCAGA
>JAFZET010000183.1 GCA_017560565.1 Clostridia bacterium
GACCAGTTCTCTGGAACGGGTACCGGGTCTCGGCAAAACCATTCTGACCCAGAATCACGTTTCCGCTGGAGATGTGCTGCTGATCCACTCTGTATCCGGCAGAAATACCGTTCCGGTGGAAATGGCACTGGAAGCCAAAGCCGCCGGCATCTACACCATCTGCATCACCAATCTGGACTATTCCAAAGGCGTAACCTCCCGCCATCCCTCCGGCAAAAGACTGTTTGAGGTATGTGATCTGGTGATCGACAACTGCGGTGAAAAGGGTGATGCCGCCGTATCTCTGGAAGGTCTGCCGGAAAAGATCGGTCCCACCTCTACTGCCGTTGGCACAGCTCTTTTGAACGCCATGGTGATCGAAGCGGTGGAAAAGATGATCGCGGACGGCATCGTACCGCCTGTATTCATGAGCGCCAACATTGACGGCGGCGACGAACACAACGCACGGATCTTTGAAGAATACAAGGACAATATTTTCTATATGTAATGTCTATGAAAAAATATTTAGCACTGGACTCCGGCGGGACAAAGGTGCTCGCCGTATTATATAATGAAGATTTCGAGCCGATCCGGGTTGCCAGAGTGGGCAGCTTCCGGGACAATACGACACCGCCGGAACTGGTTCGCCGGAATATGGACACTCTTCTTGCACGGCTGGAGCTGGACAAGGGCAGCATACTGGACGGGATCACCGGGCTGATCGACCATACGTTTTACGAACAGCTCCGGGAAAAGTGTGTCATCCGCTCAACCAACCACTGCGGCGAAATGGAAGCGGGGCTTCATGCGGCGGAGATCTTCGGTGATGGGCTTCTGGCTTTGTCGGGCACGGGTGCCACCATGTTCGGCAGATATGCCGGGAAAAACTGCTACGCCGGTGCTTACGGTGCGGCGGTTTCTGACATCGGCAGCGGGTACTGGATGGGCAGAGAAATTCTGAACGCCGCCATCAGCGACTACGAAGGCTGGGGAGAAGAAACCCTGCTGACAGAACTGGTGTGCCGCCATTTCGGATTCGGTAAAGAATCACCGGAGGAAACCAGAAAACAGCTCAACGGTGCCATTTTCTCCATTTACAGCCGGCACGATTATTCCCCCTGCGCCTGTGTGGCATCCTGTGCGCCTCTTGCCACGGAAGCCGCTGACCAAAACGACCCTGTAGCTCTGCGGATCCTGCAGGAAACGGGGCAGGTTCTGGGCACCATGATGACTTCCATGATCCGGAAGCACGAAATCCCGTCTGCACTTCCCATGACTGTTTCCGGCAGCGTATGGCGGGGACACAGACGGCTGTTCGATACCTTTTCAGCCTGCATCCGGGAACAGGCCCCCGAGCGTGCTCTGCTGGTTCCGGAATTTGAACCGATTCTGGGCGTCATGATCCGGCACTGGCTGCAGCTGCACGGCAAATTTGACCGGGCGGACAAGGCAAGACTGGCAGAACTGTATCCCGAATTCCGGTTTTCTCTCAGACAGAAACAGTTACCCTGACCAACTATATTCTATCACAACATAAAGGAGAAATCAACCATGTTAATGCACAGATATCAGGAAGCGGTTGAAAAACTGCTGGCAAAAGTTCGTGACACCCAGACCGAAACCATTCAGAAAGCCGGTCAGATCATCGCTGACAGCATTGCAAACGGCGGTAGGGTATATCTGGCGGAAATCTGCCACAGCATTCAGATGGACTTCATCTACCGCGGCGGTGGTCCCATGTTTTATAAGCAGTTCAAGAAGGAAGAACACTGGGAAGGCATGAAAGCCGGAGATGTTCTGGTAGTCAGCTCCGTATCCGGCAGAACCCAGCACGTTGTGGATATGGCATGGGAAGCCATGGAACGCGGGATCATTGTCATCGCTTTCACCAGCATGGAATACGCCACCCAGGTGGATCCGGTGCATCCCTCCGGCAAAAAGCTGTATGAATTCGTAACCCTGGCTGTGGACAACTGTGCGCCCGCTGCCGAAGCCATGCTGGACGTTGAAGGGATCGAAGCCAAGTTTGCCGCCGCTTCCGGGATCGCTTCCGACTACATTCTGTGGAACATCACCGCCTGCATCGTGGAAAACCTGCTGGCAAAGGGCATCACCCCCGGTATCCTCAAGAGCGCCAACTTCCCCGGCGGCAATGACTACAACAAGACGATCGTTGAACCCAATTACGAAAAATTCGGCTGGTAAGACTCCATCATAATTTTTGCCAAAATTCATCGTTGGAATTTGGCATATTTCTGCAACAGCAACTATTGCCATTTCAGGCAGACAGGTGTATAATATTTTCTTGGTATTCTGTCAAAATCTGCGATTCGGAGGTTGGACAGGCAGCAGGGATATACATCTGTTTGCCTGCTTTTTTATGAACATTTTCAGACCCAAAATCATTGACACCATGAAAACCTACTCCGGCAAACAGCTGGCAAGTGACCTTGTAGCCGGGCTGATCGTTGCCATCATCGCTCTGCCTCTTTCCATTGCGCTGGCCATTGCTTCCGGTGTTTCTCCCGAAAAGGGGCTGTACACCGCCATTGTGGCTGGATTTGTGATCGCTCTGTTCGGCGGCAGTGCCGTGAATATTTCCGGTCCCACCGCCGCTTTTGCCACCATCGTAGCCGGTATCGTAGCCCAGCACGGGACAGGCGGTCTGGTGATTGCTACCCTGATGGCCGGCGGTATGCTGATCCTGATGGGCGTGTGCCGGGTCGGTTCACTGATCCGATATATCCCCCACACCATCACCACAGGTTTTACCTCCGGGATCGCTGTCACCATCGTGGTGGGGCAGATCAAAGATTTCCTCGGTCTTACCTATCCGGAAGGCACCCACGCCATTGAAACCATGGAAAAGCTGGAAGCTGTGGCTGTTTCCATGGGTACACTGAACTGGCAGGCACTGGTTGTGGGACTGATCGGTCTTGCCATCCTGATCCTGTGGCCGAAGGTTTCCAAAAAGATCCCCGGTTCTCTGATTGCCGTTGTGGTGGGTGTGCTGGTTGTCAAGCTGATCGGCATGGAAGTGAACACCATCGGTGATCTGTACACCATCTCCCGTGCCCTTCCTGCCTTTTCCCTGCCTTCTTTTGAAGGTGTGTCTGTGGGTCCTCTGGTTTCCAGTGCTTTTACCATCGCCATGCTGGCAGGTATCGAATCCCTGCTGTCCTGCGTGGTATCTGACGGTATGATCGGGGACAAGCACAATTCCAACACGGAGCTGATCTCCCAGGGGCTGGGGAATATTGCTTCCGCTCTGTTCGGTGGGATCCCCGCTACCGGTGCCATTGCCCGTACTGCCGCCAATGTGAAAAACGGCGGACGCACTCCCGTTGCCGGTATGGTACACGCTGTTGTGCTTCTTCTGGTGCTGGTTCTGCTGATGCCCTATGCCGCCTGGATTCCCATGCCCATCATTGCCGCTGTGCTGTTTATTGTGGCATACAACATGAGCGAATGGCGTGAATTCGTACACATCTGCAAAACTTCCGGCTTCCATGACATTCTGGTGCTGGTGCTGACCTTTGTGCTGACGGTGGTATTCGACCTGGTGGTTGCCATCATCTGCGGCATGGTCATCGCTTATCTGCCCCTGTTTGCCAAGTGGATCCTTGGAAAAATAAAAAAGGAAGCATAACTTCCAGCCGCTGCGGTTCTCCTTCGGAACTGCAGCGTTTTTTTATTCCTCCCGATTGACGAAAACTGCCGGATGCTGTATAATATGGAATATATCTTTGTTTTTTGAGGGAACAACATGACATTTCCTGAGATTCTCACCGTCTGCATGGTGCTTTTCATGTTTGCCGGTGTTCTTGACCATATATTCGGCAACCGGTTCGGGCTGGGCGAACAGTTTCTGGAAGGGTTCCGGGCATTCGGTTCGCTGGCAGTCACCATGACCGGCGTGCTGGTGCTTCTGCCGTATCTGGAAGCCTTTCTCGGTCCGGTTCTGACACCGTTCTGCACCGCACTGGGCATGGATCCTGCCATTTTCGCCGGTATGTTTCTGGCTTGTGACATGGGTGGATTGCCGCTGGCCCAAAGCCTTGCCACCACACCGGAGGGTGCAGGGCTTGGCGGGCTGATCCTGGGCAGTATGATGGGTGCCAATATTGTCTTCAACATTCCTGTGGCTCTGGGGATTATCCCCAGGGAGGACAGGCGCGCCATGTCCAAAGGAGTGCTGTGCGGGTTTGTCGCCATTCCTGCGGGATGCTTTTTCGGCGGTCTGGCGGCGGGATACGGTGCGGCTGTGACCTTTTTGCACCTGCTGCCGGTGATCGTGATCGCACTGCTGATCGCACTGCTGCTCTGGTTGGTACCAGAGGGAATCACAAAAGCCTTTCTCCTGTTCGGCAGAATCATTGCAGCGGTATCTGCACTGGCGGCAGCACTTGCCATCGGACAGACACTGACCGGCTTTGTGCTCCTGCCCCGTCTGGGGGATATCCGGGAAGCCATGGATCTGGTGGTGAATATCGTGCTGGTTCTGCCGGGGGCGTATGTGATGGTTACACTGCTGGCCCGGCTGCTGGCAAAACCTTTCCGGTGTTTGGGCGGACTGCTGCACATCAACGAGACCTCCACCCTGGGGCTTCTGACCACAATCGCCAATGCTGTCCCCACCATGGGTTTGATCAAAGATATGGACGAGCGGGGGAAAGTTCTCAATTTCGCATTTCTGGTCAGTGCGGGATACCTGTTCGGGGATCACATGGCCTTCTGCAGTGCCATGCTGCCGGAAATGGTGCTGCCCATGATTGTCGGCAAAAGCATAGGCGGGCTCTGCGGTCTTCTGCTGGCGTTGTTCCTGACCCGAAAAACCGCAAAGCAGGACTAAACCTGACAAAAAAGCCTTACTGCATCGTTTTGCACGATATAGTAAGGCTTTTTCTCTATTATGATTCCGCAGTCAGAAGTCTGTTCCAGTCAAACAGTTCTCCCGGGTCATGTTTTTCCGGAGAATAGGCATCGTGACCGATGATATGCTCCCTGTCCATGGGAATCCGGTACCGTTCACAGAGATCCGTCACCAGTGCTGCCAGCGATTCGTACTGGGCGTCCGTGAACCCCAGATGCGCCGCATCCAGCTGACTGTACGCACCGGCAGGCAGGTATTTTTCCATATCCGTTTCCGACCCGATGGCGGCCAGTTCGATACCGATGGCGTATTCGTTCATGGTGTTGGTGTATTTTTCATCCTCCAGCCATTCTCCCACCCCTGCGTGCCACGCCACACGGTTTTCAGGCACCATACAGAGCACCGTCCCGTCCCTCCGGATCAGATAATGGGTACTGACCCCATTCTCCACAAACAGTGCACGGAGCGCCGACGGGTCATAAGGATCCTCGCGGTTTGTCACCACGGCACTGGTAAAATGCACCATAACGAATTCCGGATCGTATTTCCGTTCCCAGGAATAGTCTTCCAGCGGACACAGATACGCTTCTGATGCGTTTTTGTACATGGTCACCGGTGCGGTGGGCAGATCGGATATGGCTTCTGCCGGCAGTTCGGCAATCTGCAGAGCGATCTCTTTTGTGATGGGCTGTGTGACCCCCGGAAACTGCCTGCAGGCACAAAGGGACAGCAGCAGAATCACCAGCATCCCGAAAGCCGGTATCTTCGTTCTCATTCGCTCCATACAACCGAAGCCACGGAAGCGGCAGGCATGGTAAGGATAAACTTTCCCTCTTTCTTCCGGATCTGTACCGGTTCCAAAGGCTTCACGGCATCGGGGGCATCAAAGCTGTTGTGGCTATGGGGATTGCCGCCCAGAATCGTTACCATGGCAGAGTCCGGCAGTTCCCTTCCGCTGAAGTTGGTCAGCTCAATCTCAGTATCTTCATCATAGGACAGATTCGCCACAGTCAGGGTGATCTTTCCATCCTTTTCGGAAGCGGATGCAGACAATCCGCCGCCTTCGATGGCTGTACGGATATGGGATGCACCCATGTGGTTCTTATACATATAAAATACCCAATAGGTGGGGGTAACGATGGCATTCTCTCCGCCGGTCAGGAACAGGCAGTGGAGATTGTTGCAAAGCTGTGCCACATTGGCCATGACCACCCGATCACAGTGGTTGTTGAATGCATTCAGGCTCAGGGCAGTGATCACGCCGTCCCGCATGGTACTCTGCTGTTCAAACAAATTAAACCCTTTGGAAGGTCCGCTTCCGCCCGGATGCCAGCAGCCCCATTCGTCTACAATGATCTTTACCCGTCTGTCGGGATCATGCAGTTCCATGGCTGCACTGTGTCTGCGGATCATATCATCCAGCTTCCCCGCACGGGCAACCAGCTCGTCCCACTGTTCCTTGGTAAAGTTCACGCAGTCTCCCGCTCCGCCGCAGTAATAGTGGAATGCCAGAGCGTACAGGGGTACTCTGTGTGCGTATTCCCGCATAAAGCCGTCCGTCCAGCCATAATCACCGGCATTGGCGCCGCAGGCTACGAATTTTGCCCCATGGAGGTTCACGGTTGTACACAGGGTCACGTATTTTATGTAGTCACGGGCATACTGGGCAGGGGTCATATTTCCGCCGCCGCCCCAGTTTTCATTGCCGATCCCCCAGAAAGGAATATCAAAGGGTTCGGTATGTCCGTTTTCCCCCCGCTCCTTTGCCAGCGTGGTGGTTCCGGCAGGCGCATTGCAGTACTCCATGAAATCCCGCATATCCATGGGGGTCATACCGGTGATATTGGCTGCCACATAAGGACTGGCACCTACCAGTTCACAGAAATGCACGAATTCGTGGATCCCCACCTCGTTGGTTTCCAGACGACCGTCATCACGATACCACCAGCCCATGGTAACCGGACGTTTTTCTCTGGGACCGATACCATCACGCCATTTATAGGTTTCCGCAAAGCATCCGCCCGGCCAGCGCAGAACCGGAGGATTCAGTGCCTTGAATTTCTCGATGACAAAATCCCGGAAGCCGTCAGTCTGGGGAACGTTTGCCTCTTCCCCGACCCATACACCGTCACGGAACACGCCGCCGATATGTTCGGAAAAATGCCCGTAGATGTTCGGATCGATCGTTCCGGCAGATTCACAGGGGATCAGACAGATCTTTTTCATATAGATTCTCCTTTTCGGATTGCCGAAATTCCGACAATGATTTGGTTATAGTGTATCACATTCCCCCGGCAATGTAAATAGGTATTGTGTATTTTTTAAAAAAGAAAAAAACAGTCCGATCCAAAAACCAAACTGTTTCCTATCTGTCTTCAGCCGCCGATCTTCCGGAATTTTTCATACCGGCTGGCAAGGAGTCTGGGTGCGGAAACCTTTTTCAGTCTCTCCAGCTCCCGGATCAGCAATGCTTTCAGTTCCGCGGCAAGCTCTTCATTTGTCCGGTATCCCTCCTGCAGGATCACATCGGCGATGCCCATGCTGTACAGATCCCCGGCCGTCAGACGGAGAACCTCTGCCGCTTCCGGTGCTCTGGAGGAATCCTTCCACAGAATGCTGGCGCATCCTTCCGGAGAAATCACGGAATACACCGCATTGTCGAACATGATCATGCTGTCACAGACGCTCAGTGCCAGTGCCCCACCGGAACCGCCCTCTCCGATCACCACCGTAATGATGGGCACCCGGATCCCGAACATTTCCAGCAGATTTTCTGCAATGGCCTGTCCCTGTCCCCTTTCTTCCGCACCGATACCGCAGTAAGCACCGGGACTGCCGATGAAACAGATCACAGGGCGATGGAATTTCTCTGCCTGTTTCATAAGCCGCAGGGCTTTCCGGTATCCTTCCGGGGAGGGACAGCCAAAATTCCGCTTCATCCGTTCCTCCAGAGAATCTCCCCGCTTCATGGTAATGCAGGTCACAGGCTCGCCGTTCAGAATGCCCACACCGCCGCAGATGGCACCGTCATCTCCGAAACGTCTGTCCCCATGCAATTCCACGAAATGATCCAGAATCTGCTCCATGTAGAAGCTGCCCATGGCTCTGTCGGATGCCCGGGCCAGAGTAACTTTATCGTAAGCGCTCATCAGGCGTTCCTCCGTTCTTTCGGCTGTTCTTTGTGAAGCATGAGCAGGTCTGCCAGCGTTTGTGCCATATTTACACGCCCGATCAGCAGGTCACAGAAACCGTGCTCCAGCTGGAATTCCGATTTCTGGAATCCCTCCGGCAGCTTCTGACCGATGGTCTGTTCAATGACACGCTGTCCCGCAAACCCGATCAGCGCTCCCGGTTCTGCTGCTATGATATCCCCTTCCATGGCAAAGCTGGCTGTAACACCGCCGGTTGTGGGATCGGTCAGAACGGCAATATATAGCAGCCCCGCACTGCTGTGCCACCGGATCGCACCGCTGATTTTCGCCATCTGCATCAGGGAAAGAACCCCCTCCTGCATCCGTGCGCCGCCGGAACAGGTAAAGCCGATCACCGGCAGTCTTTTCTCCGTGGCATACTCAAAGAGACGGGTGATCTTTTCTCCCACAACCGTACCCATGGAGCCCATCATAAAGACGGAATCCATGACGAACAGAGCGCAGGGATGACCGCCGATGGCAGCAGTACCGGTGATCACCGCTTCGTTTTCGCCGGTTTCCAGTCTGGCAATCTCCAGTTTTTTTTCATAATCCGGAAACCGGAGTACATCCCGGCTGACCAGTGTTCCGTCCAGCTCCCGGAAGGTTTTCCCGTCCGTCACCAGATCGATCCGCTCTCTGGCAGTCATCCGGAAATAGTTTCCGCAGCGGGGACAGATCTTCCGGTGCTTTGCCACCATTTCCGCATCCATTTCACCGCCGCATTTTTTGCATTTTACGGTTTCAGAAGTCATCACGCCATCTCCTCCGGTTCCTTGATTACAAACGAAAATTCCGCCGTTACGCAAAGCTTGCCGTCTACCCTTCCTTCACCGCCGGCAAAATAGAAGGGATGGTGGCTTTTTGTAATGGTACACACCGTTTCCAGCGTGTCTCCGGGATGGACGGGATGCTTGAAACGTACCTTATCCAGTCCCGAAAAAAATGTCAGAGTACCGGGACGTATCTGTTCCTGCAGACATACGCACGCCGACTGTGCCAGCATTTCGCACAGAATCACGCCGGGTACCACCGGATGGTCCGGAAAATGCCCCTGCAGAAACCATTCGTCCCCACGGATGGAAATCTTTCCGTATGCCGTCCCATCTTTCAGTTCCGCTTCCTCCACCAGCAGCATGGGTTCTCTGTGAGGCAGAAGCTTTTTCAGTTCGTCCCGGTTCATGCCTGTCCACCGTACTTTCTGAGGGCAATACAGGCATTGTGTCCGCCGAACCCCAGAGATACAGACAGTGCCAGCGTGGGGGTCGCCTGTCTTGCTGTATTGGGACATACATCCAGATCGCAGGCAGGATCGGGCGTTTCATACCCAATGGTGGGCGGGATCAAACCGGTTTCCAGTGCCGTCACGGAAGCAATGGCTTCTGCCGCCCCTGCCGCACCCAGCATGTGCCCGGTCATGGATTTAGTGGAGCTGACAACGGCTTTGTATGCGTCCTCTCCCATGGCGAATTTAATGGCTTTGGTTTCGGTACTGTCATTGAGGGGGGTACTGGTGCCGTGGGCATTGATATACACCCGATCTGCCGCTGTGTATCCCGCCTCTTCCATTGCCATACGGATGGCTCTGCCGCCGCCTGTCCCCTCCGGATCGGGAGAGGTAACATGATAGGCATCGCAGGTACTGCCGTAGCCCACCACTTCCGCCAGAATTTTTGCACCTCTGGCTTCTGCGTGTTCCAGGGATTCCATTACCAGTGCGCCTGCCCCCTCGCCAATGACAAAACCGCTTCTGTTCTTATCAAAGGGAATGGACGCTCTGGCAGGATCATCGGTCTGGGTCAGTGCCATACAGTTCTGGAAACCGGCTACAGCCAACGGATTGATGGAAGCCTCGGAACCACCGGCAATCACAGCATCGGCGTATCCGTGACGGATGGCACGATACCCTTCTCCGATGGCGTTTGTGCCAGTGGCGCAGGCTGTGGTTACGGGAAGGCAGGGACCTTTTGCACCAAAACGGATGGCGATCTGCCCGGCGGCGATGTTGGAGATCATCTTCGGAACAAAGTGAGGCGAAACTCTGGCGTTTCCACGGTTCTGCATCACATCATATTCTTCCATAAATGTAGTAAATCCGCCGATTCCGGAACCGAAATACACCCCGAAACGGGTGCAGTCCACAGCATCCTTCAATCCGCTCATATCCATAGCCTGCACTGCCGCGGCAATGGCATACCGGGTGAACAGGTCTGTCTGCTTCACTTCCATTTTCGTCATATACGCCAGCGGATCGAAATCCTTCACCTCTGCCGCCACTTTTACTTTGAAATCCGCCGTATCAAAACGGGTGATTCTGTCGATACCGCACACACCGGATAGCAGATTCTGCCGGTAGGTATCCACATCACAGCCGATGGGGGACACGATCCCCATACCGGTGATGACAACTCGTCTGTCCATACTAATCCTTTCGTTTTTCGTAGTACTCACATGGCAAGGCCGCCGTCGATCCGGATCACCTCGCCGGTAATATAGGCCGCATCGGGAGAAGCCAGATAGGTCACAAGGGAGGATATCTCCTCCGGCCTGCCCATTCTTCCCGCCGGAACATTCTGCAGCAGTCCGCTATCCTCAAGATCCTTTGTCATGTCGGTTTCCACCAGCCCCGGTGCCACGGCATTGACGGTAATCCCTCTGCCAGCCAGTTCCTTTGCGGCAGATTTGGTCATACCGATGATCCCCGCTTTGGATGCCGCATAGTTCACTTGCCCGCCGTTGCCCATCAGTCCTGCCACGGAGGAAATATTGATAATCCGTCCATACTTTTTCCGCATCATCTGCCGGGACACATGACGCATGAAATGGAAGCAGCCTTTCAGATTCACATCGATCACTGCATCAAAATCCGCTTCCTCCATCTGGACAAGGAGCATATCCTTCGTGATTCCGGCATTGTTGACCAGAATATCGATTTTTCCGAAGTCCGCCACAACCTCTTTTACAACCGCTTCCACAGTTCCGTAATCCGAAACATTGCAGGAATAAAATTTTGCCTTTCTGCCCAGTGCTCCGATTGCTTTCACGGTTTCCTCTCCGCTGCTGCGTCCGATCACTGCCACATCCGCACCGGCTTCCGCCAGCATCAACGCAGTGGCTTTCCCAATGCCCCGGGTGCCGCCGGTGACAAGCGCACACTGTCCCGCCAGCATATCCGGCTGAAAAATTCGCATTTCAGACCTCCAGTGCCGCACAGACGGCTTCCAGAGTCTCCGCATCCTGCACGGAGAACACCTGCACATCCTTGTTTATCCGCTTGATCAGCCCTGCCAGCGTCCTGCCGGGACCGCATTCGATAAACACTTCCGCCCCGGTACCGATCATGGCTTCGATGGTCTTCTCCCACAGAACGGGACTCTTCACCTGTGCTGTCAGCGCTGCGGAGATGTTTTCTCCATACGGTTCTGCAGTCAGATTGGCATACACCGGAATGTCTGCGGGACGGAATACCATGTCCTTTGTCACTTCCGCCAGTTTCTCGGAAGCAGATGCCATAAAGGGCGAGTGGAACGCACCGCTGACAGGGATATCCATAATCCGTCCACCAAGAGCCGCAGTTTTTTCCTTGAATGCGGCAATCCCGGCTTTGGTACCGGAAATGGCGATCTGCCCGGGAGAGTTATAGTTCACCGGGTACACATCCGCTGTTTCCGCACATACCTTTTCGATGGTTTCCGCATCCAGCTTCATGACAGCCGCCATCCCGGGATCCATTCCCTGTGAGGCTTCGTGCATATACTGTGCCCGCCTGGTTACCAGTGCAAAACCATCTTCCGGAGAGAACACACCGGCATACGCCAGAGCTGCCAGCTCCCCCAGAGAAAAACCGGCACACAGTTCTCCATGGATCCCTCTTTCCGCCAGTGCCAGCGCAGCCGCCAGATCCGCCAGATACACACAGGGCTGGGTATTCACAGTCTGCCGCAGCTCCTCTGCCGTGCCGGAAAAGGATTGTGCCATGGTACCGGGACGGTTTTCTTCCGCCTTGTCGTAGAGTGCCTTAACAGCGGGAGAAGCATCGTACAGGCTTTTTCCCATACCGCTGTACTGTGCGCCCTGCCCGGCGAAAACAAATGCAATTTTCTTCATGTTTTTACCTTATTTAATAATATATCTCTGCGCTCCCGACAGAATTTCTTCCGCCTCCGCACAGACTTCCCGCAGGATCTCTGCCGCAGGCTGTTCTTTTTTCACAAGCCCTGCAATCTGACCTGCCAGATAGCAGCCATCCTTTTCGTCACCGTCCACCGCACCTTTCCGCAGTGCGCCCACACCCATGGCTTCCAGTGCCTCTTCATCAATATCGGTGTATTCCGCTTTGGCATACCGTCTGGAATAGGGAGTTTTCAGGCTTCTGACCGGATGTCCCAGTCTGCGTCCGGTGACGATGGTGGAGATATCCCCTGCCTTCAGTACCAGCTCCTTGTAGTGGGGATGGACAGGACATTCTTGCGCCGTGAGAAAACGGGTTCCCATCTGCACACCCACGGCACCCAGCATCAGTGCCGCCGCCAGTCCTCTGCCGTCACCGATCCCACCGGCTGCGATTACCGGTATGGAAACAGCATCAACCACTTGGGGAACCAGCGGCATGGTAGCCATCTCGCCGATGTGCCCGCCGGATTCACCGCCTTCTGCGATCACCGCACAGGCACCCTGCCGCTCCATCATTCTGGCAAGCCCCGAGGAAGCTACCACGGGAATCACCCTGCATCCGGCAGTGAGCCACCGCTCCATGTACCCGGACGGATCTCCGGCACCGGTGGTGACTACCTCCACCTTTTCCTGTGCAATCACGTCCGCCACTTCCGCCACATAGGGACTCATCAGCATGACGTTTACCCCAATAGGGCGGGCGGTCAGTTCTCTGGCTCTGCAGATCTGATCACGGACATACGCCCCGTCCCGGCTCATGGCAGAAATGATCCCCAGCCCGCCGGCTTCGGATACGGCTGCCGCCAGTCCCGCATCGGAAACGTGCGCCATACCGCCCTGAAAAATGGGATACTGTATGCCCACCAGATCACACAGGGGAGTGGTGATCACTGCTTTGCCTCCTCAATTTTTGCAATCAGATCCCCAACGGTCTTGCCGATTTCGCCTGCCTGCAGAGAAACACCGTATTCGTCTTCGATATCCATGAGGATCTCCACCGTGGTCAGGGAATCGATGCCCAGATCGGTCAGAACGGTTTCTGCAGTAATGTTTTCGGCTTCTTCACCGGAGTGGTCTGCGATAATTTCCTTCAGCTTTTCGAGAATCATAATGTACCTCCAAAATGGTTTTGTAAAGATTTTTGTTTGTATGATAAAGGGTATTTGCTGACAATTTTACCAGCGGAGAATGCACCCCGCACTGGAAAGCCCTCCCCCGAAGGCTGTCATGGCAACCAGATCGCCTTTTTTCAGTCTGCCGGACCGGTTCAGATCATCCAGCGCAATGGGAACACTGGCGGCTGCGGTATTGCCGGTGGTTTCGATATCCGTCACGAACATCTCCATCGGCAGCTTCAGTTTTCGGGCTGCCATCTGGATAATGCGGATATTGGCCTGGTGGGGGACAATGTGCTGCAGATCGGCAGGAGTTATGCCCAGCCTGCCGCACAGAGAGTTGATATGCTCACACAGCGCGTTTACCGCAAATTTGAAGGTTTCCTGTCCCTCCATGAATACCACCGGTTTTTCTGCCGGCACGGTACTGAAAGGGGAGGTTCCGTGGTATCCGGCAATCCGGATCACATCGTCTCCGCCGGCTGTCACCAGTTCCGAGGCAAGGTATCCGTCTCCGGCTTCCAGTACAGCGGCACCGGCACCGTCTCCGAAGATCACACAGGTGGAACGGTCCTCCCAGTCCAGAATTTTGCTGATCCGCTCCGCACCGATGACCAGTGCTTTTTTTACTTTTCCTGCGGCAAAGAATCCGGCTGCGGTTTCCAGCGCAAACAGAAATCCGCTGCAGGCTGAATTGATATCAAAAGCAGGACAGGAAGCTCCCAGTCTCTGCTGTACGGTGCCGGCAACGGTGGGACACACGGCATCGGGGGTGATGGTGGCAGTGATGATCAGATCCAGATCTTCCGGGCTTGTACTGCTCATTTCCAGTGCCTTCCGTGCTGCTTCTGCGGCAAGATCTGAAGTGGTCTCCACCACAGCAATATGTCGTGAACCCACGCCTACCCTTGTGCGAATCCATTCGTCATTTGTTTCCACCATCCGGGACAGTTCCGCATTGGTCAGAACCTTAGCCGGCAGTGCACTTCCGGTACCGATGATTTGAAACCCCATGTCTGTTCTGTATCCTCTCTTATCAGTTAACTTTTGTTTACGTTTGCTTTTTATTTACATTTTTATGTTATTAGTATCATACCACATTCTTGTTGACTTGTCAACTACCAAAAGCGGTATTTTTGTGAACAGACTGAGACAAAACTGGAAGAAATTTATGAAAATTCCAGGAAAACAAAAAAATCCCCCGCAGATGTACACGGTTGTACAAGTCTGCAGGGGAGATTCTGTCGGCAGTTCATCCGCCGTCTGCCAGCAAGGCATCGATGTATTGGATCAGGACATCCTCGGACAGTGCACCGATTGCGGCATCAAATACACCGCCGTTTTTGTCCACAAAAACCGTCATGGGGATGGAGTACACGCCATACGCCTGCGCACCGCTGAACTCGGTATCATAGTATACAGGAAAGCTGTACCCCTCCTCTGCAATGAAGTCTTTTACCCCCTCCACAGTATCCTGATACCCATCGGTCAGGTTCACCATCAGGAACTGTACCTCCTCACCGTAGGTTTCCCATACAGTGTTGAAATGGGGCATTTCCATTTTACATGGACCGCACCAGGTTGCCCAGAAGTTGACAATCACCGGCTTACCTGCAAAGTCCGACAGGCTGACTGTATTACCGTCCCCATCCACCACGGTGAAATCGGGTGCTGTCATTCTGTCGTTGGCAGGTATTTTCTCCTCTTCCTGCGGTGGGTTCTCTGCGGCTTCACGATTATCTTCCGCTACGGCTTCTTCCGCAGCAGGTATCTCCGCCTGATTTGCAAAGGAGTTGTCCGTTTCTACCACAGCCGGAAGAGGGGTTGACGGTGTGTAGTTTTTTGTCAGTTCTGTATAGGCAAACACAGCTCCTGCAAGAATGATCACCAGAAAAAAGCCGGGCAAGATGAAAGATTTCCAGTTATTCATAGATTTTCCTCCTTATACAAGCTTTGCCAGCACTGCATTCAGCAGACCGGTCATCATCAGTATACCCACCAGAATCAGAAATCCCCCGCAGACCAGATTGATGATCCGGTAGTGGGATTTGATCCAGCCGAAAGCTTTGCCAAGTCTGTCCAGCAGCACGGCAGAAATCAGGAAAGGCACGCCCAGCCCCAGAGAATAGGTCACAAGCAGCAGAACACCTTTCAGCGCCGTCCCGGATGCGGAAGCCATCATCAGGGCAGAACCCAGAAACGCCCCCACACAGGGAGTCAGGCTGACGGAATACACCATACCGAACAGAAATGCGGACACCATGGTTCCCGCAGAACGCCCGCCCTGCATCCCTTTGAAAAACGGCAGCGGAATTACTTCCAGATACCCCAAGCCAAAGAGGATCACCAGCAGACCGCACACAATGTTGACTGCCGTCTGGTACCGGATCAGGAAAGAACCGAGGGTACCGGCAAACAGCCCCAGCGCACTGAATACCAGCGTAAAGCCCAGAATAAAGCTGGCAACCCTGGCATACACATGATGTTTTTTGTCACCGCTGCCTGCAAAGTATGAGATATACAGCGGCAGCATGGGCAGCATACAGGGGGAGATGAAGGAGATCAGACCCTCCAGAAATGTTATGATATATTGCATAGAAACTCCTTGTCTGTTGAACCGCCGTATGTGATACGGATCCGGCTTTTCTTAATTCTAACAAAAACAGTAGGAATTGTCAAGCCCCCTGTATGAATGACTCTTTACATTTCTGTGAAAGTATGGTATACTTCCTCTAACCACGCAAAGGAGTGAAGACCATGACCAGACTGACTGATTTTTCCCTGCAGGCGGTGCCGGACAAGCCTTTTACCATTCTGCAGTTAACCGATATGCAGTTCATCGACGCCAGCCAGAAACGTACCCCTGACCGGCTCTCAGCCCATGCAACCGAGTGGTGGCAGCCGGAGAATCTGGACAAAATTGCCCTGTCCCGGATCCGCCGCATTGTTGCGGAAACCAACCCGGACATGATCGTCATCACCGGGGACATGATCTACGGACAGTTCGATGACAACGGTTCCATGCACAGAAAGCTCTGCGACTGCATGGGTTCCTTCGGAATTCCGTGGGCGCCGGTCTTCGGCAATCACGACTGCGAAACCGCCATGGGTGTGGAGTGGCAGTGTGATCTGTACGCCCATGCGAAAAACTGCCTGTTCGCCAGAGGCAGTGTTACCGGCAACTCCAATTACACTGTTGGGGTTTACGAAGGAGAAACCCTTGTGCGGATGCTTTATATGATGGACGCAAACTGCTGTTTCGGCGGCACGGATCCCGCACTGTACAAAGCGGCTGCTTTCGGAGAAGACCAGGTGGAATGGATCAAAACTACCGCAGACCGGATCAGAGAAGCCGTGGGACACACTGTACCTGCCTTTATGTGCTGTCACATTCCCCCGGCTGATATGCACACCGCACTGGTGGACGCCGGATATGCTGCGCCCGAAACGGTAGGCAGCGCACTTTGCTTCCGGATCGGAGAGGAACCGGGGGGAATCGAGCCTGCCTTTGCCCCTGCCACGCCGGGAGACATGGGATACACCGACCGGCCCGTGAACATCCTCAGCAACCGGATCGAGCCTCTGCTGATCGAAGCCGGGATCGATGGAGTTTTCTGCGGACACTGTCACGAAACCACCCTGTCCGTTGCCCACGGACCCATCCGCTATACATTTGGTGTAAAATGCGGTACCTACGACCACCATTACGAAGGACTCATGGGCGGTACGAAGATCACCCTGCCTGCGGATCGAAACGGTTTTGCGGTACGGCATATATACGAAGGTCCCAAGGGGGAAAGAGTACGGTAAATTTGGAGAAACAGTCTTTTGGGGCTGTTTTTCTTTTGGGAAACCTGACTCAAGTTCCCCTTGCATTTTTCTCGCTGTATGCGTTATTGCATTCCTGCCGCCGATGCAGTATACTGTATGCAGAAACCACACAGGGGGGAAAACACATGAAACTGAACATAGGTGAAAATATCCGCACCCTGCGCAGACAGGCGGACATGACCCAGGAACAGCTTGCGGAACTGCTGGGTGTCACATACCAGTCCGTCAGCCGTTGGGAAAACGGGGAAAATTATCCTGATCTGGAACTGATTCCACGGCTGGCTGCTATTTTTGAGGTGACGGCGGATACACTGCTGAATATGACAGAATCCATAGAAGAACAGTTCCGGACACATGTGCAGGCAATCGAGGAAGCTCTGGCACAGCAAAATACGGAGGAAGTACTTGATCTTCTGCGAGAGGTCACCATCGCAAGCCGGAAATACAGGGAACAGGATCTGTTTACGCTCTTTATGCCCTTCAAATATCAGTACCTCAGATTCGCAGAAGCCCCTGAAATACGCAGACAGCTCCTGAAAACCGCTGAAGCCTTTCTGCAGCAGGATACAAATTACAGAGGGCTTCTGATAAGCAGTATGGCAGAATGGATTCCTGACGAAGAATTCGAAAATTTCCTAAAAGAATACGCAGATCTTTCCGCCACCACCGCTAAAGCACTGCGGCTCCATCGGTATTCCCATCGCCCCGGATACTGGAAAGAACTGAAAGCACTGGAACAGATGAATCTGCTGAGTACCCTGTCCGATATCTGCCATGATGACCATATGTGGCACATCCCCTGCGGCATATCCTCCGGTCACACAGCGGAATACCTTTCCTATGTGACAGAGTTCTGTCTGGACACCATTCATCGGTTCAATCTGACAGAACCGGATCCCAAGCATCCCATCAGCGGTAACGGAGAACCGGATATGTTTGCTGCCGCACGGATCCATCTGGGTATCCATCTGGCAGGGATCCGAACGTATTACGGAGATAAAGAAGGAGCCTATACGGTACTGGAAGATATGGTTTCCCTGTTGGAAAAACTAGGGTCTATCTGAAAAGTCTAACTTGCGCCAATGGCATAAAAGAGTTATAATGGTAAAAAAGCCGAAGGAGCAGGAAATGGGACAAAAACGATACGAAATAAGCGACGAACAGTGGGAACAGATCAAAGATATAATCCA
>JAFZET010000024.1 GCA_017560565.1 Clostridia bacterium
CATGGGACAGGCCAGATACCACCGGAAATCCGTCACCAGTTTTCCCACGCACTGGGTTTTACGCTCCGCCGTCTCCGGTTCTGCCTCGGTCAGTGCCATAAAGGATTCGTAAGTCATATCCTCCAGCTTGTCCGATGCAAACACACGCTCATACCCATCCACGGATGCCGGAGAAAAATAGTAACCGGACCGTGGGGCATAAAAGGTTTCCAGGCAGGCACCAAGCTGTGCTTTCAGCCCGTTCCGTTCCTCCCGGAGCAGGGCGATACGCTGTGTATAGTCCGTCATGCTGCCGCCCAGAATTTCGCGTTTTTTGATATTCACCAGAAACGATGTCCGCATGGTCACCGCTTCCCCCAGAGAACCGTTTTCCACCTGTCTGCGGATATCCTGCACATTCTGGAAGATAACCGCATCCAGCCCCGATGTATTCAACAGAGAAACGTCCTTCGACTGACTTCTTTCCAGCAGGATCAGCTGAGAGTCGATCTCATCGATCCGTGCTGTAATATCGGGAGAGGTGCCCTCATATATATCCGCCGCTTTGTCATATCGCGCCAGCCGGCGTCCATCCGCCACTGCCGGTGTTACACTGCCCGCATTGCCGGAAGAAGCATACAGCACCGTTTCCTCCCGCAGAATATAACCGTCTGCAAAGAGCGTTTTGCTCTGGTCCACATACACGGCATTCTGCAGTCCCAGCGGATTTTCAAAACTGCCGGTCAGATGATAGGAGATATAGAAAATGATCCCCAGTGCCAGAAGCCCGCTTCCCAGTGTAATCAGGGTATGCTTCAGGTACTGCTTGTTGAAAACATCGAAAAAGCGCATATACCCGGATCCCCCAATTTTCTGCCCTGCGTACCCGCATACAGGCATAGATATATATTTTATATATTATACCACAGAATTCTTTGGATTTATCTGCTGATGATGATTGTTTACAATTATTTTAAAAGATTTACCGGAAAAGTATTTTCAAAAACAAAAGAAAAATACAGCCCGCCGCAACAGACAGGCTGTATGGTTTTCGCAGGGAAAAGGATCTCAGGCAATGGGCAGAACCGTGCATCCCAGTTCTTCGCCGATCCGGCCTTCATCGCTGCGGCAGGTGCACAGAATGCACTGCACACCGGAGGATCGCATGGCTTCCAGTGCCATCTTCAGACGATCGCAGTCCACAGCCGCAAAGGTTTCGTCCATGATCATGGGCGGTACTTCTCTGCCGTTTTCGCCGAACAGAGTCTGTGCCAGTGCCAGCCGGAGAGATACATACGCCAGATCCGCCGTACCCTTGGACAAAAGATCCACAGACTCGGAGCCATCGGTGGTTTCAAACTGCAGACCGAAGGAAGGATCCATGCTGATCCGGCTGTACTTGCCGCCGGTAGCCGCTTCCATGGCTGCAGAAGCCTTTTCGGTCACAGTGGGAATCAGAGTTGTCCGCAGAGACTGACCGGCAGTCTGCAGGGCTTCCTGTGCCAGCATATACGCATCGTGCTGTCTGGACAGTTCCGCAATCTCTTCTTCCACCCGTGCCAGCTGACCGGCCAGAATATCGGGAGAGCTGCCGTCCTGGGCGCCCAGAGAAGCCAGCTTCTGTTCCAGTTCCGCTTCTTTCATGGCCTGTGCGTTCCATGCACTGACGGCAAAATCCCGTTCCTTCTGGAGTCTGGTCAGGGCAGCCGCATCCATCTGCAGAGCAGCCTTGCCTTCGGGGGTTTCCATGACCTTCTTGTATCTGGCGATCAGTACGCCTCTGTCCAGTCCGGCAACCGCTTCCTTCAGCGCACCCAGACGACCGGAGAGATTTTCCACCTTGGCACGAACGGTTTCCCGATCTGCCGCCACTTTTTCCGCTTTCTTATGGAGAGCTTCCAGCAGTTCTTCCGGATCATCTCCGGCAGTGATACCGCAGGCATCCGCCAGTGCCCGGATCTGCGCTGCAGCGTTAGCACCTGCCGCACCGCTGTGTACTGCAGTCTTCTGTCCGCCGTCACCGGCTTCGGCAAGCGCATCCAGTTCATCCAGCGAATCCACATTCCATTCGTCCAGAATGTCGTCCAGCAGACGGATATTCTTTCCCTGCAGCACGTAGAAGATCACACCCACCACAATGAAGAGCCCCATGGCACAGAAAGGCAGTATATACTGACTGGAGGGGAAGCCGAAATACACCATCACAGCTCCGGCAGCCAGCGCCACCAGACCGGCAATCGCCATGGTAATGGCAACAGCCAGGAACAGCTTCGATTTGGATTCCAGATATTCACCGTCTTCCAGCGCAGCGGCTGCATCTTCGTTGTGAATATCCAGCCGGGAACCGGTACCGGCAGATCCGACTTCTGCGGCATTTCCCTTTTCGATGGCAGCCAGCTTTTCCGACAGATCGGAGAAGGGAGGCGCATTCAGCACCTGCAGGGCGTTCTGGTATCCCTTCAGCTTACCGGCAGTTTCTTCCGCCGCCGCCAGCTTTTTGCACAGGCTGACCGTTTCCGCAGCCTCCAGTGCCGCTTCTGCCTGATCCTTTCTGTCTTCCAGTTCCTGACGCTTCCGGGCGGCGTTTTCCAGAGCGGACTGCGCTTCCAGTACCTGGGAGGCACGTTCCGAAGAAGCTGCCAGTGCTTCTTCCAGTCTGGCTTTTTCTTCTTCTTTTTCCCGGATCCGACCGCCGGCGGAATTTTTCGGCATAAGATCCCGTCTGGCCTGGTTCAGTCGGTCACCCGCCTTTTTCAGGTTCACATTTTCATCGGCAGACTGAAGCATATTTTCCACTGCCCCGGAAAGACTGTTTCCGTCGGGACGGACTGCATTCACCTGCCCCACATACGCAGTGTTTATAAACACGGATTCGCTCACACCGAAGAAGTATTCCCCGGGATTCTTGTCGGGAACCACTTCATTGGTTCCGGTATTCACGATCCGGACATTGTCTCTGACACTTTCCCGACTTCCGTCACTGTCGATCATGGTCACACGTTCCACACGCCAGATGGTGCCGTCATCCTTCATGCACCGGATCCAGCCGCCGGAACGCACACCGGTCAGATACCGCACTCTGTCGGGACTGTTCTTTGTGCCGGGACCGTAAAAAATGTACTTGATAAACGCCGCCAGAGTACTCTTTCCCGATTCGTTGGGACCTTCCAGAATGTTTACCCCTTCGTCAAACCGGAAGAACCGCTCCCGGAGTGTGCCGAAGGACTGCACATATATTTCCTGAATTTTCATGGCTTTACCTCTTACCTGATTGTATTTTACGCGTATTCAGCCCATAATATTTTCGCCGGCGATGGCTGCCAGTCCGTACCGCAGTGCCCGCATGGCCGTTTCCCGCTCTTTGGGATTGGCTGAGGTCAGTGCCGGTTCCAGAGACCGGTAGAATGCCCCCCGGATGCCGTTGTCCGCCGCCAGTGCCGCAAGATTGAGGGAGGGAACCGTTTCGTCTTCCGTTTTCAGGGCAAAAAGACCCATTTTTCCCAGCAGATCGGGATTTATCACCAGTCCCTCCGCCGTGGTTCCCGTGAACCGCAGCTGCAGCAGAACATCCTCGCCGTATTTATTCTCTGCGACCCATGCCTCCGCAAGGGCACGAACCTCATCCATAGTACCGCATCCGGAAACGTCCAGTACGCCGGTTTCATACCGCCTTTTGGAGAACCGCACCCGTTTCATCCGCACCACGGAAGTACCGCCTGTTTTTTCGATCTCCACCACACAGGCACCCTTGGGACCGTTTTCGGTGAAATTCCGGGGCTCCAGACAGCCGCAGTAGGCCCATCTTTCTCCGGATTTCGGGGGATTGTGCCAGTGCCCCAGCGCCGCATAGTCTGCACCGAATGCCTTGATATCCCCTTCCTTTACAGGAGCATTGGAGCTGTCTGTCAGCAGGTCGCAGTGGCAGACCAGAAGATTGACCATATCCGGATCGTCCACGGTTCTGCCTTTTATCGGATTGTCGTACAGATCCCGTCCCGTGAAGCCGTAACCCCATACCGTACAGCCTTTTTCCGGGAAGACAATACTCTCCAGCTTCGCTTCCGAAAAAATATGTACGTTGTCGGGGAACACCGTCCGCCGCCATACGCTGTCCGTGTCGGCATAATCGTGATTGCCGGGGGCAATGCAGACAGAGCCTTCAAATTTTTCAAACTCCCGCATCATCAGCTGCACCGTTTCCCGGGTCACATATTGATTGTCAAAAATATCTCCCGCCATGAGTATCAGATCCATGCCGTTCATCCGGGCATAGGTCATCATGGAGGTGAAGGCAGCCCGCATCTCGTTCTTCCGGATCTGCGCCTGTCTTTCGTCCAGGGAGGCAAAGGCCGTGTCCAGATGCAGGTCGCCCGTATGTAACACTTTCAGCATACAGGATTCCTTTTGCACTTTTTCGTGTAATCAGATGTACCGCATCCCGGACACTGCCGTCAGACACGTATACATGGTATAGTATACCATATTTCCCGACAGGAAGCAAGAGGAACTTTGCATGAAGTTTTGTTTTTCCTGTCTTAAAACCATTTTTCCATGAAATGATACCCGCAAAAACTCGCCACTCCCCCCTTGCAACACGCACGGGAATATGGTATAATAAATAGTATTGATTATAAATATCCTGTGAGGTACCCATGCCCAGATACAGAAGAAACCGGATCAATGAATCCGTTACCGAAGAAATTTCGACCATCCTGCGGGAGGTCAAGGATCCCCGTGTGGCCGGTGCCATGCTGACCATCACCGGCAGTGACGTGACCGCCGATCTGAAGTTTGCCAAAATCTACTATTCCGTTTACGGTGAGTTCACCGAAGAAGAAGAAAAAGAACTGAAAAAAGGTCTGCGCTCCGTTTCCTCCTTTATCCGCAGCCAGCTGGCGCAGCGCCTGAACCTGCGGATCACACCGGAGCTTTCCTTTATCCGGGACAACGGCGTAAAGCATGGTGCAGACATTGCCGCCATTCTGAAGACACTGGAAAACGAGCGCACGGAAACCGCTGATGCGGCAGAAGAGGAGGAAGACGATGATTGACGGACAGTACATCCCGACGGCAGAAGAAGAACAGTTCCCCACCATTACGCTGGAAGAGATCTGCGATATTCTGGAAGATGCTCCCAGAATGCTGATCCTGACCCATGTCAACCCGGACGGGGACTGCATCGGTTCCGCCTTTGCGCTGAAACTGCTGGTGGAAGCAGCCGGCGGCTCTGCCAGATGCGTCAGCCCCAGCGAGCTGCCCAAAAGACTCCGTTTTCTCATGAGCGGACAGGAGGATATGCTCTTCGGCGAAGACGAATCCACCGACGATTACGATGTGATCTGCGCCGTGGACGTAGCTTCCCCCATGCAGCTTGGAGATCTTAGCCGGATCATGGATCAGGTGGATTTCATGATCGACCACCACGGCGTGGGTACCCACTTTGCTCCCTGGTTCGTGGACGAGACCGCCTCCGCATCCGGTGAGATTCTTTACGATATTTACGCCACGCTGGCAGCCAGAGGACATTTTACCGTTCTGCCCGATGCCGCACGCCGGATCTACGCCGCCATGGTATCGGACACCGGCAGCTTCAAGTTCTCCAACACCACCCCCAAGACCCATCTGATCGCGGCGGATCTGGTGAACATCATCAACACCGCAGAGGACGGGGGTATGGACACCTCCGATGTATGCCGGAGCCTGTTCGGACAGCGCACCCTGAAGGAACTGACCGCCCAGATGCTGGCCATCCAGAACCTGCACTTCTATGAAGAAGGTTCTCTGGGTGTGGTTGTCTTTACCCAGCAGATGCTCTCGGACGCCGGACTGACAGAAGAAGAGATCGGCAATGTAGTGGACACCCCCCGTGGGGTGGAAGGCGTGCTGGTGGGACTTTCCATCCGGCAGACCGCTGCGGATCTCCGGCAGTACAAGGTTTCCTCCCGTGCCAATGTGGAATGTGACGTTTCCGCAGTCTGCGCATCCTTCGGCGGCGGCGGTCACGTACGGGCTGCAGGCTGTACCATTGAAGCAGATTCCGTGGAAGAAGCGGAAGCCATGGTCATCGGAGCCTTTGCAGAAGCCGTCAGAAACTATAAAAATCAGTAAAGAGAGGACGACACTGTGGGAAAATCCAAACCGGCTGAGGTATCCGGCATCCTGATCGTACACAAGCACGCCGGATGTACCTCCCACAACATCATCTCCATGTGCCGCCGCCTGTACCAGACCACACAGGTGGGTCACACAGGCACGCTGGATCCCATGGCTACAGGGGTTCTGCCCATCCTGATCGGCAGAGCGGTGAAAGCTTCGGACTATGTGATGTCGGAAGACAAGCGGTACATTGCGGAAATGGAGCTTGGGTATACCACAAACACGGAGGACTCCACCGGCGAGGTGCTGACACGACATGAAGGTTCTCTCCCGGCTCCCGATACGGTCAAAGAAATCTGCGCCCGTTTTACGGGAACCATCCCTCAGGTGCCGCCCATGTATTCTGCCCTGAAGGTAGGCGGCAGAAAACTGGTGGATCTGGCAAGAGAAGGGGTGGAAATGGAAAGAGAAGCCCGGATGGTGGAAATCATGGCGCTCTCCTGCGAACCCATCCCGGAAGAGGACGGCAGTGTGCGCCGGTACCGTCTGGATGTAAGCTGTTCCAAAGGCACCTACATCCGTACCCTGTGCGCAGACATCGGCAAAGCACTGGGCTGCGGGGCGGTGATGAGTGCCCTGACCCGGGTACGCACCGGCAGCTACACCATTGAGGAAGCCTACACCATCGATCAGCTGAACGAAATGACATACGAACAGCGGCTGACCCTGCCCCGACCTGTGGAAACCCTGTTCACCGATCTGCCGGAAGCCAATGTATCGGACTTCTACGCCAAACTGGTTCGGGGCGGCACGGAGCTGTATCAGAAGCGGCTTCACGTAGATCTGGAACCGGGACAGCTGATCCGCCTGCGACACAGGGGAGAATTTTTTGCTCTCGGCAAAGCGGATGTGATGGACGGACAGAAAGTCATCTGTCCGGAGAAGCTGTTTGTGCTGTGAGGACTGCCCTCAGATAACTTTCACCAAAACCAAGAGGAACATATCATGTATATCGACAGCAAGAACCGCAAATGGTTCAAAGGGAATCTGCACATGCATACCACCGAATCCGACGGGAAACTGACACCTGCGGAAGCGGCGGCTCTGTATGCGGAGAACGGCTATGATTTTATTGCCCGCACCGACCACTGGAAGGTGGGACCTGCGGATGAATTTGACTGCCTGCTCTGTCTGACCGGGTGTGAATACCACATCGGCACCCATCCCTCCACCGGGATTTTCCACATCGTGGGCGTGGGCATGGACACCGATCCGCAGATGCGCCGGGACACACCGGACAACCCTCTCACCGGTCAGGAGATCGTGGACACCATTCACCGCTTCGGCGGCATCGCCGTCATTGCCCATCCGGCATGGAGCCTGAACACCCCGGAGCAGATCCTCTCCATCCACAAAGATACCCCCTTTGATATGACCGAGATCTACAATTCCACCTCCGATATGCCCCGGAACTGCCGTCCCTACAGCGGTCTGATCACCGATATGCTGGCGGCGTCGGGCGTGTACCTGCCTCTGGGTGCCGCAGACGATTCTCACCTGTACGCCCCCTGGGACCGGTGCCGGAGCTTCATCCGGGTACAGGCAGAGGAATGCACCAGAGAGGCGATTCTGGAAGCCATCCGTGCCGGTAGATTCTATGCTTCCCAGGGTCCCCACCTGGAAGTGCGGCTGGAAGACGGCAAGGTCATCGCAGACTGCGATCCCGTGGAGGAAATCGTATTCCACACCGATGCCGTATGGACAAACCACCGCTCCGATGTAAGCAGCGGTCTGACCCACAGCGAATACACTCCTGCGGCAATGGACACCTGCGTGCGTGTGGAAATCAAAGACAAAGACGGAAACTATGCCTGGAGCCAGTACGTTCCGGTGAGAAAGTAAGAAGTGTGAAATAAGAAGTAAGAAGTATATCGAAACAGCAGAGCGCATCCGAAGTTTACAGATTTATGATTCTGTAAACCAAAGATACGCTCTGCTGTCTTTTTGTTACTTCTTATCTCTTACCTCTTACTTCTTACTACCTTTTACTTCAAACATGGCAATGGCTGCAGCTGGCTTCTTTGAACTGTTCCGGATCATATTCGATACCGTTTCTGTCATAGTAATCTTTCACCGCCGCCTTTACCGCTTCCTCCGCCAGCACGGAACAATGGATCTTGTGAGGCGGCAGTCCGCCAAGAGCTTCCACCACTGCTTTGTTGGTCAGCTCCAGTGCCTTGTCCAGGGGCTGTCCCTTGATCATTTCCGTCGCCATACTGCTGGCTGCAATGGCGGAACCGCATCCGAAGGTATTGAATTTCACATCGGTGATGATGCCGTCTTCGATCCGCAGCCAGATCTTCATAATATCGCCGCACTTGGCATTGCCTACTTCGCCCACACCGGAGGCGTTTTCCAGCTCGCCCACATTCCGGGGATGGAGAAAGTGATCCATCACTTCGGGGCTGTACAGGGGATTGCTGCTTGTCAGATTGATAGCCATATCTATATCCTTTCCGTTCTGTCTGTCATTTCGTACCGCATCCCGTTATGCGGTTTCTCTTATTTCTTCTTTGGCAGGTTCACTGTACCGTTCCGGCAGGATATGCTTTGCCTTGCCGGATTCCAGATCTTTCCACACAGGGGAGATGCTGCGGAGGTATTCCACCACCTGAGGCAGGATCTCACAGATCTTCTCCACATCTTCCATGGTATTCTCCCCGGACAGGGTCAGTCTGAGGGAGCCGTGGGCTACTTCATGGGGACGCCCGATTGCCAGCAGTACATGGCTGGGATCCAGCGAACCGGAGGTGCAGGCGGAACCGGAGGAGGCTTCGATCCCGTTGGCATCCAGCAGAAGCAGCAGGCTCTCGCCCTCGATCCCTTCAAAGCACAGGTTCACATTCCCCGGCAGTCGGTTTTTCCGATCCCCGTTCAGTGTACTGTACGGGATTTCCGTCAGCCTGTCGATAAGCGTTTCCCGCAGGTTCAGCAGGTGGAGCGTTTTTTCCTCCCGTACCGTCAGGGCTTCTTCCAGCGCCGCTGCCATCGCCAGGATCGCCGGCAGATTTTCTGTACCGGCACGTTTGCCCCGTTCCTGTGCGCCGCCGCTTATCAGCGTATAGGGTACCACACCCCGCTTCACCAGCAGTGCGCCCACCCCTTTGGGCCCGTGGAACTTATGGGCGGACAGGGACAGCATATCGATCTTTTCACCGGCGAAGTCGATGTCCAGAATCCCGGCTGCCTGTACCGCATCGGTATGGAACAGCACCTTCTTCTCTGCACAGATCTCGCCGATCTCCCGGATAGGCTGGATGGTACCGATCTCGTTGTTGGCATACATAACGGACACCAGTGCCGTTTCGGGCGTGATGGCTTCTCTCAGCTCCTCCACCCGTACCAGACCGTCCTCGTGGACATCCAGCAGTGTCACCCGGATCCCCAGCTCCTTTTCCAGCTGTTCCAGGGTATGCAGAACTGCATGGTGTTCGAATTTCGTCGTTACTACATGGTTCTTTCCCTTTTTCAGACCGGCCATAACCGCCGTGCGGATCGCCTGATTGTCGGCTTCACTGCCCCCGGAGGTGAAGTATACTTCCCTGGGTTCGCAGTGGAGCAGAGAGGCGATTTTCGCTCTCGCTTCTTCCAGCGCCCCTTTGGCATTCTGTCCGGTAATGTGCAGGCTGGAAGGATTTCCCCAATGGGTTTCGGCGGCATTTATATAGGTACGCAGTGCGTTTTCGCTCATGCGGGTGGTTGCGGCATTGTCAGCATAGATCATGATTGTTCCTCCTGTATTTTGTTTTCCTATTATTTCTGTAGGAATTATAGCACACTTATCCTATTATGTCAATAGGAATTTACAAAAAACTTCCGTAAAATTTTGCACAGACTTCTCTTGAAATCCTACAAAACTTGTGGTAAAATAAAACATATCGTATTGCATAAACCAAGGAGGACACCTTCCTATGATGATCTCAACCAAGGGTCGGTATGCCCTGCGGATCCTTCTGGACATTGCGTCCGCCGTACCGACAACAGAATATATATCTCTGGGAGATGTAGCACTCCGGCAGGAGATTTCCATGAAATATCTGGAAGCCATTGTAGCCACTCTGTCCCGGGGCGGTCTGGTAGAAAGCAAACGGGGAAAAGCAGGGGGGTACCGTCTGGCAAGACCGGCAGAAACCATTACCGTGGCGGACGTCATCTGTTCCGCAGAGGGAGGGATCTCTCCCGTTGCCTGCCCCGAATGTGACGGTCAGTCCTGCAGCCGTGCCGGAAACTGCCTGACTGTAGATCTGTGGAGACAGCTGGACACCATGATCGAGCGGTATCTGACAGCCGTGACCCTGCAGGATCTGCTGGACAGTCGGGATCTGTCCGTGCTGTTTCAGAATATCTGACAAATCCTTACTGTATTTTTCATACGTTTTCCGCCTTGACACCCCTGCTGAAAAGTGATATAATTTTTTGCAGTACCTAAACAATGATAAATCGGTCAATAGGAGATTTGCTTATGAAACGTACGAACAATCTGCTGGCACTGCTGCTGGCGGCACTTCTGGCACTGCTGCCCATGACCGGATGCGGTGAAACTGTTGCAGAAACCACTGCAGACACCTCTGCTGCCGTTGACGTTGCGGAGACCGAACCGGAAGAAACCAAACTGACCCCCGATCTGCCCGAAGCAGACTATGAAGGCTATTCTTTCCGTATGCTGACCAAAGGGCTCTACAACGTACACTGGCGTTCCATTGACGCCGTTGCGGAAGAGCTGACCGGCGAACCCATCAACGATGCAGTATTCAACCGGAATACCTACGTTTCCGAAACCTTCAACGTAAAGTTTGAAGAAATCATCCACACAGACATGAACCCCACCCCCATGGCACAGAAATTCATCCAGGCCGGTGAAGACGGCTTTGATGTTCTGCTGCACGGGAATGAAATGCGCTCCCTGATCACCGGCGGCATGATGCTGGACCTGAAATCCATTCCGTATATGGATCTGGAAAAGCCCTGGTATGACCAGAACGCCAACCAGGCCCTCTCCATCAGCAACAAACTGTATATGACCGCAGGCGACATGACCATCATGGACAACAACGCCACCTGGTGCCTCCAGTTCAACAAGCCTCTGGCGGAAGATCTGAATCTGGGAGATCTGTACGACATGGTCAAGGAAGGCAAGTGGACCATCGATGTTCTGCTGTCCGCTGTGGAAATGGCTTCCCAGGACCTGAACGGGGACGGCAAGCACGATGAATTTGACCAGTGGGGCATTGAAGGGGAATCCTTCAACACCACCGCACTGATGATGGGCTCCGGCGTCAAAATCTTTGACAAGGATGAAAACGATATGCCCTACCTTGCCATCGGTACGGAACATTTCTTCAACACCTTCGAAAAGGCTGTAGCCATCAACGGCAACATGGACTGGTGTCTGTATGTAGACAACTACACCTCCAAGTATCCCGGTGATGCCGTATGGAGCGACTGTATGGACAAATGCTTTGCGGAAGGCCGTTCCCTGTTCAACTTTGCCGGTCTGAACCGTGTTACTCTGTTCCGTGAAATGGAAACAGACTTCGGTATCCTGCCCATTCCCAAGTGGGATGAAGCACAGGAAGAATACCATAACGTGGTGAGCCTGTACTGCGCCGCTCTGATCGGTGTACCGAAGACTGCAGGCAATCCGGAACGGACTGGCGTGATTCTGGAAGCACTGAACGCCGAATCCATGTACACCCTGACCCCCGCTTACTACGACATTACGCTGAAGACCAAGTCCGCCCGTGACGAAGAATCCTCCGCCATGCTGGACATCATTTTCGAGTCCCGTGTATACGACCTGGGCAATATGTTCGCCTGGGGCGGTGCCTTCGACCTGCCCGGTTCTCTGACCAAGAGCGGCGCCGACAAGATCGCTTCTCAGGTGGAAACCAAGAAGAAGTCCACCGAGACCGATATGAAGAAGACACTGGACGCCATCCTTGAATCCTGACCCCAGCCGCACGCTACCGAAAAGCAGCGTTTTTTGAAAAACAGTATCAGTCCTGGCAGGTTACACTGCCGGGACTGTTCTTGTATATAGTTCAGTTGCATGACAGCATAGATAAAACAGTCAGACAAACTTGAATTTGTAGAAGGAACGATAATATGATACGACATGCAACGATAAATTCCAATAGGTCTAGGAGAGGAGTTAATTGATGATA
>JAFZET010000184.1 GCA_017560565.1 Clostridia bacterium
CCGGAACACGACCCTTGATGGTAGCCAGGTGAGCAACAGCACCCAGGTCCATAACTTCCTGCGGGTTGGATTCTGCCATCATGGCAAAACCGGTCTGACGGCATGCATATACGTCAGAGTGGTCACCGAAAATGTTCAGGGCGTGAGAAGCTACGCAGCGAGCGGATACGTGGATCACGCAGGGCAGCAGTTCGCCGGCGAGTTTGTACATATTGGGGATCATCAGGAGCAGACCCTGAGAAGCGGTGTAGGTGGTGGTCAGAGCACCTGCAGCCAGAGAACCGTGAACGGCACCGGCAGCACCTGCTTCGGACTGCATTTCGACAACCTTAACGGTGTCGCCCATGATGTTCTTCAGACCGGTGGCGGACCAGGTATCGGTCACGTCAGCCATTACGGAAGAAGGGGTGATGGGGTAGATGGCAGCAACTTCGGTAAACGCATAAGAGGCATGCGCCGCCGCGGTGTTACCATCCATGGAAAGTTTCTTTCTTGCCATGTGGATATATCCTCCATTTTTAATGATTTGACATTTTATGCCAGGGCATGATACAGCTATGACACCATACCCATACGTCATATATTATAACGCATAATCTGCCGAAAGTAAATATCTTTTTGCGGATTCATACGTAAAATTTTCTGGCAGAAACGGCTGGGATTTGGGATAAATCAAATAGATTCTGTACGGAAACGGCGAATATTCTGTATAAACAGGAAAAGACCGTCATTTCATGGTCGAAAAACGGTCTTTCTGTTTGTTTTGAGAACGGATCAGTCGATGCGGATCATCCGGTTCAGCTTTTTCAGCAGCAGGGAGAGCGGAAGCACCAGCAGTCCCATGCCCAGATTCCCCAGCCCGTGGAGAAAGTCGTAGGGAAGTCCCGCAAGTATCCATTTGATGGTTGTGGAGAAATTATATCCGAACATCAGTGCCTGTGCGGGGGCATACAGCGTACCGTAGGCAAAACCGAACAGGGCACAGACCACGGGATACACCACCGCTGCAACTCTGGGATTCATATTTTTCGGCAGCAGCATGGTCACAGCCCAGAGAATCGTCCAGATGTACAGATACGGATACCACCAGAGATTGAAGCCGTAAAACAGCCCTACCATGAATACATACACATACAGCGGAATCAGCGCACGGCTGCGGTAAACCACGGTATACGCCATCAGCAGCATGGCTGCCGGATGAATATTGGGCAGTGCTTCCATGGCGATTTTTGAGGAAAACACAATCGCCCCTAGCATGGCAAACAGCACAAGTCTGGTCAGCTTTCTGTGGGTATTCTGCAGGCTGCCGAAAGCGGAATTATTCTGCGGTGTAGACTTCATACACCAGCTTGAACATGTCACCTTCGGCAATGGGTGTATCGCTGACACCGGTCATGGCGTATTCATCACCGATGTAAAGACTCCAGTAAGCACCGTCGGTATTGAAGTCAGCGGTAATGCCGTTAACAGTGGTGAGGTACAGACCATAATCGCCGTTTTCCCCTTCCACAATGCCTTCCGCCAGCAGAGCGTCACCCAGATTGGCAGCATCGGAGGTGATTTCTTGATCGGTTGCGGTACCATCGGGACCGACTACGGTCAGAGTAAATGTAACCGCTTCTCCGGTTGCCTTTTCGTTTCCGCCGCAGGAAACAAAGCACAGTGCCAACGCCGCCATCAGCACGAAGAGAATCAGTCTGTGAAAACGATGCAGATTGTTTCTTTTCATTTTTCAGTTCTCCTTGTAATAAAAGTGTAGTAAAATGCAAGTACGCAGATCATCGCAGGCACTCGCTGCAGACGTACTTCTTCACCCGGCAGGTATCCCGGCTCATACCACACCCCCGTGCCTTCCCGGTTTCCCAGTGGCGTGCCGGATCCTGCGGCTGGATCCTGACGGAGATCTTTTCTGTTTTGGCAGACGGTATTTACGGTGACGTGCTCGCACAGGATTTGCACCTGTTTCCGGTTTGAACCCGAAGGTACCGGGCGGGACGGTTTTCCGTCAGACAGTATTATACAATGTTCCGGTGGAAAATGCAATAGTTTTTGCACGGACTTAAAATAGTGAAAGGTCACATATCGTACAGAGCATTTTTGTGGTTTGTGCATATTGCAAAAAAAAACGTTAAATGGTATAATGTTTCAGAGAAACTGTACAATGAAAATGTAAGGAGAAAGACTATGAAACGCAAGAATCTTGCTATGCTGCTGGTACTGCTGATGCTGGCATCCTCCGTGACCGCCTGCGGTGAATCCTCCGGTACGGATACTTCAGCCGATACTGCAGCCCAGACTGAAACCGAAAGAGAAACTACCGAACTGGAAGCCCGTCTGGCTCTGCCTGACAATCTGCCCGAAAAGGACTTTGACGGCTACGACTTCCGTGTTCTGACCAGAGACCGTGACGACTTTGTCAACGACGTAGGTGCAGAACTGGAACTGACCGGTGACGTTGCCGATGATGCGATCTACAACCGTAACCAGAAAATCATGGAACGGTTCAACATTACCATTTCCGGTGAGTATGCCGAAAACAATGGTACTGCTACCCATGCTGCTGCTCAGGCTGCCGTTATGGCAGGGGACGATACCTATGATATCGTAGAAAATCAGGTTACCCAGATGGCAAAGGTGTGTACCACCGGTATCTATATGGACTGGTACACCCAGCTGCCTTATGTAGACCTGACCCAGCCCTGGTACATCGGTAATGCCGCAGAAGCTCTGTCCGTCAACGGTCACGCATATGCCATGATCGGTGAATACTGTCTGGACGTACTGCGCTTTACCTACTGTATGTACTATAACCAGGACATCGCTCTTGAGTATGACCTTGAAAACATCTTTGATGTAGTTAAAGAAGGCCGCTGGACCTATGATTACCTGAAGACTCTGGCAGACACCGTATATGTGGATATCAATGCGGACGGCGTAAAGGACTTCGGTGACCGTCTGGCCATCTCCGGTGACCCCTTCAGTGCCGTTGTTACTTATCAGTATGCATTCGACAACCCTGTTGCTTCTCTGAACGATGAAGGTCTGCCGCACCTGTCCCTGAACCGTGAAAAGGCTCACGATATCGTTGTGAAGCTGAACGCCCTGTACTGGGAATCCATCGGCGGTCTGACCGAGGGCTGGGGTTCCGGTTATGACACCTGGGTCTCCGGCAACCTGCTTTGCTACACCGGTCTGTTCCAGAGTGCTACCGGTTACGGCGACCTGGAATTCAATTTCTCCGTCATCACACGTATTTTTTCCTTAATAAAATCCATGATGTGCTCCTTTCTTTGAATAGAATATAATTAATTATATCCCATTCAAAAAAAACATCTTCTCTTGACATGACTTTTTTTA
>JAFZET010000185.1 GCA_017560565.1 Clostridia bacterium
CCGATCTTTGCCTTATATTCAGCCTTGAACTGTTCAGCGAGTTCCTTGAGGTCATCAGCTGTGAGTTCAACGTCCTATGTAACGCCTTTTTCTTCCTTCATCTTATCGATGAGTTCTTCGAAGTACTTCTTGCCGACTTCCATAACAACGTCGGAGTACATCTGGATAAATCTTCTGTAGCAGTCGTAAGCCCAACGAGCGTTGCCGGACTTGGCAGCGATGGTTTCAACAACTTCTTCGTTCAGACCCAGGTTCAGGATGGTGTCCATCATACCGGGCATGGAAGCTCTTGCACCGGAACGAACGGAAACCAGCAGGGGATTTTCCTTATCGCCGAACTTCTTGCCAACGATTTCTTCCATCTTGCCGATGTATTCCATGATCTGAGCCATGATTTCATCGTTGATCTGACGGCCGTCTTCGTAGTACTGGGTGCAGGCTTCGGTGGTGATGGTGAAGCCCTGGGGAACGGGCAGACCGATGTTGGTCATTTCAGCCAGGTTAGCGCCCTTACCGCCGAGCAGCTCACGCATATCCGCGTTGCCTTCGGAGAACAGGTAAACAAACTTCTTGGACATTGGTGGGTTACCTCCGATATATAATAGAATTTTTCGACTGACTTGGTCGGGTTGGAAAGATACCGTTTCCGCTGCATTCTATTTTTTACACGCAAAAAGAAACGGAGACTTCCCGCACGATATATTATAACACATATTTGTCCGGATTTCTACACTGTATGCGAAAAAAATGGTGCGTCAGGGGAAAATTTACGTTTTGACAGAGTATGATACAGGCAGGATGGGTACCTTTGGTGAATTTGTAAATGTATACAGAAAAGCAGGGAATTCTGTTCATATCGGGAAGGGAAGTTAGTCCATTTTTTTCACCGGAACCGCCCGGAAACAGTAGGTCAGAATCCGGCTGGATCGGTGGGAAGGTTTTCTCCATGCCGGCTGAGGTGGAGGAGAATCCTACGTAAAAACCAGACACTGAACGAGAAAAATCCTATCACAATGCCGATCAGTGAACAGCGCCACAGATTGAAGGAAATCGATATCAGCGGATCGGTCAGATACTCTGCATATGCCACTGTGAGATACGGCAGAACAGCAGGAAGCAGAAAACCGGCGGTGCCAATCAGCAGACATACAGCCAGAATCACGATCCACAGGGGCAGGCAGAATTCCATGAACCGGCAGCGGCACAGACAGTAAAGCAGAACTGCCAACACCAGAGTACCGGAGATCAGCATGGCAAGAGCATCTGCGGAAAAAAGCAGCCGCAGCGGTTCCAGACGGTCAAAGAAACTGTCTGTGTCAATAGCGGAAAGAGGAGTTACCAGAATTTTGCCAAGCAGTGCTGCCGGATCCCCCAGAAAATACAGAATCGCCATGATGGACTCGTCCACGTTGGAAAGGGCGATAGAAGCGATTTCATCCGGATTCAGTACAGGACGAGAACCGTCAAACAGAAACCAATCCACAAAATCCTGTGCGAATCGGGCGAAAATCACCGGTATGGAAAACTGGTCAAACAGCAGATCAATATCCGATTCCTGCAAATTGAATCCTGCATTATTGAAAGTCTGCAGCATCAGCTGGGAAATGGTGGTGAAGGAACCGTTGTAAGGCAGCGGAAAATCTTCAAAATGGATGGTGCGTACATGCAGGTATACATTTTCCGGCGTAACAGCCATGCGGACAGAAGCGGAGAACAGGGTCAGTGTCAGCGACAGAACCAGCAGAATAGACACCAGCACGATCAGTGCGATCCGGATCCCCTCCCATACGGGATGTTTCTTCGGTCGGAAAACCAGTGCATGATTGGGATTGTCAGGGGTATAATAAGTCATGGGAAATCTTCATTTCTATAAGATTATTTTCTTTAGTATACCAGTTTTGCTCTGCCATTGCAAGAGGGAAAGATTTATTTACTCCGTATATTTACAACGATATGGATCTGTGCTATAATGAAAATGACGATTTCTGCGGTATTTTCTTGCAGAAACGGGGAAATTATGGTATAATGGAAACAGCCATATATGTTAAGGAAGACAATATGAACATTCTCATCAGTGCCTGCCTGCTGGGTGTACCCTGCCGGTATGACGGTAAGTCCAAACCCTGTCCGGAGGCGGCAGAGCTGGCAAAGGTGCATACGCTGATCCCCTTCTGTCCGGAATGCTTCGGAGGTCTGCCAACACCACGCGAACCCTCAGAGATCACAGACGGGCGTGTGGTGAACCGCGTGGGGGCGGATGTGACAGGCGAATACCGCCGGGGTGCCGAAGAAGCACTGAAACTGTGCCGGATGCTTGGGTGCGGCTGTGCGGTGCTGAAGGAAAAAAGTCCCTCCTGCGGTCACGGGAAGATCTATGACGGTACGTTTACGGGGACGCTGACGGACGGAGACGGTATCACGGCAGCACTGCTTGCGGAAAACGGAATTCCCGTATACGGCGAGAGCGATATTCCCGTTCTGCTGTCGGAAACGGAAGAAATCCCTTTTACCAAAATGCACGGTATCGGAAACGATTATATCTATATCGACCAGATCCGTGGTGTGCCTGTGGCAGATATGTCTGCTCTGGCAGTGGAGATGTCTTCACGACATTTTTCCATAGGTGCGGACGGTGCGATTTTTATCTGCCCGCCGGAAGATCCTGCCAATCACGGCAGAATGCGGATGTTCAATACGGACGGCAGTGAAGGAAAGATGTGCGGCAACGGCATTCGGTGTGCGGCAAAATTCCTCTGCGATGCGGGCTATGTGCCGCCGGAAGCCGGAGAGATCCGTATAGAAACCCTGTCCGGTGTGAAGACTGTTGTTCTGCAGAAAGAAAACGGACGGTGTACCGGTGCGGCGGTGGAGATGGGAAAAGCGATATTTGCGCCCGAGAGGATCCCGGTGCTTCTGCCGGAGGAATGTGTGCAGATGCCGCTGGAAGCTGCCGGACAGACCTGGAAGATCACGGCGGTTTCTATGGGGAATCCCCACGCCATCGTATTTACGGAAGATCCGGAAAGTCTGCCGCTGGAAGAAATCGGTCCCTTCTTCGCCGGACATCCCCTGTTTCCAGAAGGGGTGAACGCGGAATTTGTCAGGGCGGCGGGACGAAACCGGCTGGAGATGCGTGTCTGGGAACGTGGCAGCGGTGAAACCTTTGCCTGCGGAACGGGTGCCTGTGCGGCTGTGGCGGCGGCGATCCGGTGCGGGTATTGTGATGCCGGTGTGCCTGTCACGGTACTGCTGCGGGGCGGAGAGCTGACGGTTACGGTGTCCCCGGACTGGGATGTAACCCTGGAGGGACCTGCCGAAACGGTATACAGCGGTATATGGCGCAGAAAATAACGAAAAACAAAACCTGAAAATACAGAATTCCCGGCTGACCGGGCGAAAGGATGTGCAAGAATGGATAACGGTATTTTTGAAAAATTCCGCAAGGAAATGTATGTGGCAGAGGACGGATATACCATGCCTTACCGGCTGTATATTCCGGACAATTATGACTGCGGCGAACAGTATCCCCTGGTGTTCTTCCTCCACGGTGCGGGCGAACGGGGCGAGGATAACGAAAAACAGCTGGCCATCGGCATCCGGCATATGTTCTGGGAAGGCAGTCCTGCTTACAATGCCATTATTGTAGCACCCCAGTGTGCCTGCGACCGTCGCTGGGTGGATATCGACTGGGATTACGGCGTGTTCAACCGGAAACAGGTGAAGGAAACCAGAGAACTGCAGACCGCCATGACCATTCTGAAGGAAGTTATGGAATTCTGCAATGTGGACAGAGACCGCGTGTATGTCACCGGTATTTCCATGGGCGGCTACGGTACCTTTGATGCGCTGGCAAGACACGGCTCCTGGTTTGCTGCCGGTGTACCCGTGTGCGGCGGATGCGACCCGGAAACCGATGCAAAAGCCAACCGTCGGATCCCCCTGTGGATGTTCCACGGCAGTGCCGATACGGTGGTTCCTCCGGTGGGCAGCCGTCTGATGTACGCCAAGATCCGGAGCATGGGCGGGGACAAGGTGCGCTATACCGAATACAGCGGTCTGAACCACGGGATCTGGGATAACGCCTACAGTGACCGGGAAATGGTGGAATGGATGTTTGCACAGTCCCGGTATGAACGGCGGATCCAGGCGGAAAAGAGAGCAAAACAGAAGAAGACAGCCATGATCGTGGGTGGTGTCGGTGCGGCGGCTGTAACGGCAGCTGTGATTGCAGGCGTTGTGGCAAATAAGCAGAAGAAAGCCGGTCAGGTGGTGGTTGCTCCCATGAAGCCCATTGCGGAGCTGCCTGCCTCCGTGACAGAAACGGTGGAAAAGGAAACCGTAACGGTACAGAAAACGGAATCCGCTCCCGTATGCGAAACACCGAAGCCCATCAAGCCGATCAAGCCCATCAAGAAGGTGAAAGCGGATAAAGCAAAAGTCATCACCGGTAAAGCTGTGGACTTCACGACGCAGCTGATCCGGCGTCTGGCGGATATTTGAGGTGTACTATGTTTGCCAATACCGGTAAGCTCCCGACCAGTGCCGTGGAAAGCATCCTGTGGCGGGAAAGAAAGCGTACCCTGTTCGGTCTTCCTCTTTCCTTTACGGTATATACGCTGACGGAAACAAAGCTGTTTATCAAAACCGGTTTCTTCAACATCAAGGAAGAAGAGGTTCGCCTGTACCGTGTTCTGGATATCACCCTACGGCGGACACTGGAGGAGCGCATCTTCGGGCTGGGAACGATCCACTGCTGTACAGCGGACAAGACTGCGCCGGAATTTGACATCAAGCGGATCAAAAACTGCAAGGAGATCCGTACCCTGCTGTCCGATCAGGTGGAAGAAGAGCGGGCGGCACGGTATGTCGGTGTCCGGGAATATATGGAAGGCGAAGAGATGGGTGAGACGGACAGTTCTGCCCATACGTAACCCTGTCGGTGTGAACCGACTGAAACTGTATAAAACCACCAAACCGGTGTTTGTGTTTTGTGGCAAGTCCACAAAAAAACAGGCACCGGTCTTTTTTTGTCCGGAAACCATTGACAAGTCGGTTTCTTCGGGGTATAATGGTCACAGAACAAGTTCAAATGAACGCATTAAGAAAGCAGAAGAAAACACAAAAAAACCGGAAGACGATATTACATGGATGTATGGCGGTCGTGAGGGGGAGGTATTTATGGAAAAACTGGATGCGAAAAGGGAAGCGGTACTGCGCCGGTCCAGCCGGAAGAAAAGTATACGGGCGGTGGTGTATTCCCTGCTGTGGTGGGGCGGGCTGTTTGCGCTGTGGTTCGCCTATATGCATTTTTTCCAAAGACCTTTCACCGATCCCGGGGCGTTCATTTTTGCCCTGCTGATGGTGCTGCCCTTTGTGCCGTACAAGCTCCATCGGTATCTGTTTGGGTACACCGGTTATGCAGTGATCACTAAAGAGATCGTGGCGGTGGATGTGCCGCTGAAGTGGTATGATCTGCCCTCCAAGCGGCGGGTGAAAAACAATCTGGCGGACAGCAATGTAGCGGACGTGATGACCCTGCAGCTGCAGCCGGAGCGGGGCGAGAGCTTCAAGCTGACCCTGATCCACCCAAACATCACCGGAGACTCAGGCGGGCCGTATTTTGAAAAAGGGGATACGGTCTTTATGGCAGGGGGATTCAACTTTCCGGTGAAGCTGCCCATGGATCTGACAAACGGGATCGTGTGTCCTTCCTGCGGACAGATGACCGGAGCCGGGAAGCACTGGTGTAAGTGGTGCCGGACGGTGCTGGCGGAAGCGGAGAAAACGGAATAAACGCTTTACAGGAACAGAACAGTATGCTATAATAAAAGGAGAAAGAGTTATGAAAAACCTGTCATCCCGTATTGGGAATCTTCTGCTTGGCGGTTTTCTCTGCACCTTGCTGTATCTGGGAATTTATTTAATCACCAATCTTCTGCTTATTCAGATCGTCGAAGTGGAGAATCTGCCTGACAAATGGTATTTCTCCCTGTGGCTCACCCTTTGTTATCTGTTTGCCATGCCTGCTACGGTGATCCGCCGTGCCAACAATGCTTTTCTGGAAGAAGCGCAGATGGATGCCTATGATGCGGGTGCATTTCTGAAACGGTTTTACAGGGAAGACGGTCTGCTGGCAGCGGTACTGTATGGGATTGTTGCCGTGATCGGTGATGTTATGCGGCTTCTTCCGATGATCGACAGTCAGACAGCCAATTTCATCCCGGTATTTGTACTGCCGCCTATGAACCTTGTACGGATTCCCATTCTTTCCGCTGTGGTCAGCTGGATTGTTGTGATGGGCGTGTTTACTCTGGGTTCCCTGTGGGTGCAGAAAGAAAGTATGATCCGTCTGGTGAACGGTGAGGGTAAAGTCCGGCTGATGGATATATTATGTCATCCGGGCGGTCGGAATTGGAAATAACAACTGATAAAGGAGACAGACACCATGAAAAAACGCACGGAAGAAGCGGCAGTACAGATGGGCAACAACGCCCTTATCTCCTCCATTATAAAAACTGTCCTGTATTGGCTGCTTGTTGTGATCCTGTGGCTGGGATATTGTCATCTCTGGCAGCGTCCCCTGACCCATCCCTCGGCCATTGCCTTTACCATTCCGCTGGTTGTTCCGTTTGTCTGGCCCAAGATCCATGAAAAATGGGCGGAGAAAAACTGGAAGGGTACTGTCGTGCAGATGAAAGATGTGGAAGAACTTCGGATAAGCGGTCGTACAAGAAGGCTTCTGACCCATCTGCACATCACATTCCGTACCGAAGAAGGCAGTGAAAAAATCGTCTTCCTCGAAGGACAGGAGTACAAAATTGCCACAAATTATTACCACATGGGCGATGAGGTATGGAAGCTGAAATGCCTGAAATTTCCCATCAACCTGACGGACGAAGCGAAGCGTACGGAGGATATCTTCTGCCCCAACTGCGGTCGGTTTACGAATGCGGACAAAAAGAAATGCCACTGGTGCCGCAAGCCTCTTTTGAAGTGAGAGGTGCCCCATGAACGAACAACTGCAGTCTCACTATAAACCGCCGAAACCCTGGATTTATGCTATTATCTGTAATGCGGCACAGGTGTGTACCGTGCTGCTTTTCCGGATGATCACAGGCAACTATTATTATATGATCCGCGGGTATCTGATGCCGGTTTCATTTCTGGTGCCTATGTATGTGCTGTATAAATACATACGGTATGATGTGCCGGAACAGTATAAAGAGGGAAACTGGAAAGTGTGGGTACATTCCTGTGTAAGGATGATCCTGCCGGGAGAAGCGATCCGGATGGTGCTGAGCTGCATTACCCTGGGAGCCACGCCATGGGGACAGATTTTTGCTCCTTTCAGCTGGTTCCTGACGGAATGGCTGTATCTAACCCCACTGTACGGTTCCGGGGCAGCACAAACCAACTGGGCGATGGTAACGATTTCATCTTGGCTACTGTATCCTTTCTTTTATCTGTTGTATCTGTTGGTCACGTATCTTCCTTTTATATTTCTGATGTATAAGCTGGCTTGGAATGATGGGCAGAAGGAATATGAACATCTGCGGGAACGGTATAAAGAACATGCAGTAGAAGCCGCCGTCAGGGATGCTGTACCTGATGCGGAAATGAAAAAGATTCCTTCCCACAAAGAGAAGGATTATGCAATGTACAGTAGTTTTCAGGGGAAACAAAGAAAAAAATAATCCATCGTCAGAATCACCAAAAACTTCCTTCCAGTTTTATAAAAATCTCCCGATTGCCTATTGCGGCGGCGGCTCAAATGGTATATACTAATGTACGTTTGGGCCTGCCGCTTTTGTTTTTTGGCACGGCTACTTTGAGATTACAGGGAGACCCGCCATTTATGAACCATACTCTGCGAGCGCCCCGGCTTCCTTCACTGCCCCGGATCGGACAGGGCATTCTTTCCTTCCTCCGGAAAAATACCGTTCTCTGTATCGCCGTCCTGCTGGCGCTGGTAACCTCTGTCATAGTTCCCCCGGATCTGACCTACCTGACTTACTTCGACACCCGTACCCTGACCTGTCTGTTCTGTACGCTGGCCATGGTCTGTGCCCTGCGGAATATCCGTTTCTTCACCTGTATCGCCGAAAAGATTGTGGCTGTCACCGGGAATCTTCGCCGGAGCGTTCTGGCACTGGTGTATATCACCTTCATTGGCTCCATGCTGATCGCCAACGATATGGCACTGCTGACCTTCCTGCCTCTGGGGTACATTGTGCTCCACACCACCGGCAAGGAACAGCACATGGCGTATGTGTTCATTCTGCAGAACATTGCGGCCAACCTGGGCGGTATGCTGACCCCCTTCGGCAATCCCCAGAACCTGTATCTCTACTCCCGTTTCGCCATTCCCACTGCGGATTTCATGGGCGTGATGATCGCTCCCTTCCTGTTAGCCGTAACGCTGATCACCGTATGCTGTCTGCTGTTCCCCAAGGAGAAGCTGACCATCGCCGAATCCGGTATCGTGCTGCCCAAAGGACGCACTGTTATCTACCTGATCCTGTTTGCGTTCTCCATTGCCATCGTGTTCCGTGCGCTGCCGTACTGGACTGGGCTGATCGTAATCCCCGCCGCTCTGCTGTTCATGGATCGAAAAGCTCTGACCGCTGTAGACTATCCTCTGCTGTTCACTTTTGTGTGTTTCTTCATTTTCTCCGGCAACATGGCAAGAATCCCTGCTGTGGAACAGTTTATGGAAGCGCTGCTGGATAAATCCGTACTGGTAGTGTCCACACTGTCCTGCCAGTTCATCAGCAACGTGCCATCCGCCATCCTGCTGTCCCGGTTCACCGAAAACTGGCAGGAGCTTCTGCTGGGTGTGAACATTGGCGGTGCCGGTACCATCATTGCATCTCTGGCAAGCCTGATTACTTTCCGGGAATACATGAGCCACAACCCGGGTAAGGCAGGCTACTACATGGGTCGCTTCTCCGCCATCAACTTTGCTTTCCTGGGCATCCTGCTGGGTTTCTGCATGATGCTGGTAAAGTTGTGGTAAACTCAATAGACAAAACGAAAGAGCCTGCCGCCAAGCAAGCTCTTTTTTGTATGTCATTTCCGGTTCAGTTTGAAAAAACGCCGGAGAAAGGGCACCGCCAGACGCGGGCTCTTCCAGATTACCACTTTCATAAAGCGCATCCTCCTGTCCATTCACAGGATATGCAGTACAGCGGGGGAATGTGCTTACTTCACCGTTTCCATGACCACCGCCGTGCCGGTCACGGTTATGGAAGCCATACCACCTGGCAGGACTTCGTTGCTCACCGCATAGGGCATCTCCCGCCGCAGAAGGGCATCCGTCAGCGGATATTTACAACCGGTCAGGGTTACAGTGCAGGTGTCCGACAGGCTCATGACGGAGAAGTATCCGCCTCTGTCCGGCAGGGTCACGGTATCGTCACGCAGTACCCGGATCCGGTTTTCCCCGTCGGTCAGCAGGGCATCCACGCCCCGGTTCCGGAGGGATTCCAGATACAGGATGTTGGACAGTCCGTGATCCGCTCTGCCGCCGGTACCGCCCAGGATCAGGAGGGATCTGCATCCCCGTTCCACCGCAAGGAAACAGGCCAGCATGGTGTCCGTGTCGTCCTTTTCGCAGGGGGAAACGTACATCTGTGTCTCAGGGGGCAGATCCTCCGGCTTGTCCATGGAGTCAAAATCTCCCACCAGCAGATCCGGCACGATGTCCAGCGCAAGAGCTTTTTTATACCCGCTGTCCGCTGCAAGGATCAGGGAAGGACAGGTGTTTCCGTTGTACTCCGCCAGCAGGACACGGCATTTGTCCGCACACCAGTCACCGCCGGTGAAAATAAGGGCTTCGTATGGCATAATATTTCCCCTTTACCGTCTCCGTCTGTGTCCCGTCCGTGTGGGTGCGGGATTTTCTTCTTCCTTTTCCCGCTTCCACTGGGGTTTCTTGCGGATTTCCTCACCGATGGTGATGTAGTTCTCATGCCGTGTGGCGGCAATCTCACCCGCTCGCAGCTTCTCCAGAATGGCGCAGCCTTCTTCCCTGGTGTGGGTACATTTGGTATACCGGCAGTCGCCCAGACAGTCCGCAAATTCCGGGAAGGAGCCGGCAAGCTCCTCCAGCGGCAGCAGATTGAACCGGGTGAAATCCAGCATGGAGAACCCCGGCGTGTCAGCCAGATAATAGGTATGTTCTCCGGCAATGACCGGGTACAACTCCACGTGACGGGTGGTGTGGCGTCCTCTTTCGATCTTCCGGCTGACCGTGTTGGTCTTCAGTGCCAGATCCGGGTACATCCGGGTCATCAGGGTGGATTTTCCCGCCCCGGAAACCCCGGCAAAGGCGGCACGCATGGGTCGTCCGTTCTGTTCCCAGACCGCAGCTTCCTCTGCCAGATAGGCTTCCAGCTTGTCCACGCCCATACCTGACGCTGCACTCAGCAGGAATACCGGAAATCCGGCTTGGGTATAGGTGTTCGTCAGCGTCTCGCCCATGTCCGGTGCCACATCCGCCTTGTTGACGATCATCACCGGACGGATCCCCGCATTGACCGCAATGGCAGTCAGCTTGTCCGCCATCAGCAGATCGGGATACGGCTCGGCACAGGGCAGTACCACAAACAGGTGGGTAAGATTGGCCATAGGGGGACGGATCAGGGTGTTCTGCCGCTCTCCGATTTCCCGGATCACGAAATTCACTTCCGCCTCCTCTTTTTTGGGGGAGGACTTTTTATCCGCAGATTCCGGATCGCCAAGAGGTTCCAGTACATCATCTATTTCCCCTGTGGGAATGACGGTCACTTCATCTCCGGGCAGAGGTGTGATCCCGTCCAGGCGGAATTTGCCTCTGGCACGGCAGAGAATCGGCTCCGCACCGTTTTCCGCCCGCAGGGGCATAACGGTATACAGTCCGCCCACGCCTTTTGTGATGATCCCTTTTGTCACGCTTGTCACCTGCCTGCTCCTGTTGTCTTATGATTTATCCGAAAAAGTCTTCTTCTGTAAAAATGTTGTCGCCGCTGTTGTTATCGGTGACTCCCGGATTCGTTTGTGTCTGCGGGGGCTCGGTTTCCGGCTCAGGCTCCGGTGTGGGCTTTGTCGGCACAGTCAGATCTGCCTTGGTGGGAATGGAGGTACCATTGCCGGAGTAATTTACGCCGCCGCTGACCACAAAGTCGATTTTCGAATATTTGGTGATCTCCACCCATGCATCTGC
>JAFZET010000186.1 GCA_017560565.1 Clostridia bacterium
ATAGGGACGCTGGGTCACGTCAATGATACCGATCTGGTAGTTTTCTCCGTCAAAGCGCCCCAGATATGCCTGGTCGTTCAGAGTGAAGTAGTGGGCACCCAGGCACATGGGATGGCTTGCAGCTCTGTGCATATAATAACGGTATGCCGCGCCACGTTCTTCCTGGGTGGTTACGCCTCGGATACCGGTGGCGTCAAGACCTCTGTCCAGGGCACCGAAATGGAATTCACCGATCATCACAGGCATATTCACGAGAGCAGTATAGTCCCGGATCATATTGGTGGGATCCATATTGTAACAGTTGAAACTGAAAATGTCGGTAAACTCCGCACCGGCTGCCAGTGTGGGTGAGGACAACCATGCGTAACGGATACCCAGATTCAGATGGTTTTTGTCATACTTCCGGATGGCGGCAGAGGGAATGCGGATATACTCCCGGATCAGCTCTTCGGAAAAGCGATCCATCACAGCCAGACCGGCAGGAGCAATGGTATGGGGCGGGATCCTGCCGGACTGAAGAGCATCAAAACTCTCAAAGGCACTTCCCCATTCGCCATTGAGGGCGTCGATATCGGCATACTGGGTCTTCAGCCATTCGATCAGTCCCCGGCGGCAGTATGTAGATGCGGGATTGTCCAGTGTCATGGCGGCGACATTCAGGTTATTGACAAAAGCCCAGGTGGGTTCATTGCCCAGGAAATAGCCCAGCAGTGCATGGCTGTCGGCATAAGCCTCAATCTGCTTTGCCCAGTTGTCCGCATCGGCTTCAAATGCGGGATCCAGCACATCGGGGAAATCCCGGAAGATGTACTGTTCCGTTTTCGGATAACCGTGCATGATGTAGGTATAGGGGATATTGTACTTCTGTGCAAAGGGGATATCGCTCCAGCAGGCTACGGTATTGAAGCCCCATTTGCGCATACGGGCTGCGGTGAGATCCTGCCAGCATTCATAAGCCTTGTCCCCGAAACTCTTATACAGATTGGAGGCGTGCCAACTGAAATAGTGTTCCCTGCGCCAGCCGGCGATGTATCCCAGTTCCTTCGGCGGCATGGGACCGGTCAGTTGATGGATGCCTTCCAGATTGCAGTCGCCATCGATGCCCACGCAGTCAAGCCCTGTGGAGAAGAATTCATATCCGCCAGGATCTGCCAGTACATAGCGTCCACGGTACTTTTCCAGTGTGAAGAACCCGTTTCCGTCAGTTACTCTATGCTGCAGATTGCCGCCCCAGCGTGAACGGTTGCTGCCGTCCAGAGGGACCGGCGGATTCTCGTGTTCTTCCCGCATACGGTCAATCATCTCTTCCACAGATTTTGTCTTGCCCGGCCAGTCGGTCAGATGCTTCTGTCCCATTTCGTCCACAAGCTGGGTAGGAGCAATGTTATGTTCCACAGGACCGTGAGATACGCCGCAACTGTGAATTTTCACTTCCACAGGCCGAGTACTTCTCATGTTGTACAGCCGGAAGTGTGTGATGTCCTGCCAGTCCACCGGAACGCCGCCGAATACGTTCTTCAGGCGACCGGGGGTTCTGGGCAGAAATACGACCTTACCGGAAAGAGCACCTGCCGGGAACGTGATCTTTGTCCGCACGCCGGGAAGCACACCCATATTCAGGTCGGCTGTCCGTCCGTCTTCTGTGGTACAGGCAAAATGAAGCCCGATGCAGGCAGGGGTCTTCAGGGTTACCTCAAAAACGATCCAGTCCTCTTCCGCAAGGGGAAGACCGCAGAAAGAACCTTTCGGGAATGTACAGGTCAGTCCTCCTTTTCCGTCAGCGGGGAATGTATAGATACCATCCTGTACCGTTACGTTTTCACACTGAAAAACAGACAGTGAAATGGTATCAAAGGCAGAAGTATTTGCCATACGTAAAGTTTCCTTTCGTTTTTATGTTTCGGGGGCTTCGGTGTTTGTCAGTCCTGCCGCCAAACGCACATCCGATTCCGTGATGCACATCAGATCTTCCTTTGTGATCTCTTCCATGGCGGCGATCCGGTTGGCCTGTTCTGTCAGGATTTTTTCAAACGTATTGCGAACCCCTCTTGCGTTGCCGAATTCTCCTGCGGCTTCCGATACAGCAGCGAAATACTCCGTTAGTACAGCCTTGGCTTCATCTGTCAGTGTATAACAGCTCTTTTTGCACTGCAGATTGAAAATACCGGTCATTTCTTCGGCGGTGTAGTCGTCAAACAGGATGTATTTGTTGAATCGGGAGCGGAGTCCTGGGTTGGAATCCACAAATTCTTCCATCAGTTCCGTATAACCCGCCACAATGACCACCAGATCATCCCGGTTATCTTCCATAGCTTTCAGAATGGTGTCCACCGCTTCATACCCGAAATCGTTTTCCGACTTGGAGGTCAGGGTATAGGCTTCATCGATGAACAGGACACCGCCCATGGCTTCTTCCGTCACCTTGGCGGTTTTGATAGCCGTCTGACCGATGTATCCCGCCACCAGTCCGCTTCTGTCCACTTCCACCAGATGCCCTTTGGACAGCAGATCCAGGGAATGGTATACTCTTGCCATAAATCTGGCGATCATGGTTTTGCCTGTCCCAGGATTGCCGGAGAAAACCATGTGCAGAGACATATCGGCGGTGGGCAGTCCGTGATCCCGGCGCATTTTGTACACGGCAGCCATATTGATCAGGTTGGTGACTTCCTTCTTCACGCTATCCAGACCGATATATTCCGCCAGCTCCTTTTTCAGATCCTCCAGACTTTCCTTCGGGAGAATCTCTTCTTCTTTTTCGGGAACATTGCCTCCTGCTCCTCCGTCAGAGGCTTTTGCGGGAGGGGGATTGTTTGCAGGCTGTGCGTTTCCTGCCGCCGGTGTTTCCGGTTGGATCGTTTTTTTCGGATCTGCGGAATGGGCGGTTTTGGATGCACCCCAGATATCGCTGCTGAGTCTTTTTATATTGTTTTCGGTCATCTGACGAATCAGATCCAGCTGCATGGAAATAATTTCGTCACGCTTATCCGGCATTACTTTACAACACCCTTCTTCAGCAGAATATTGGCATAGATGGCACCTTCACCGGTAACGACAACGGCATATGCCTTTTTGGCTCTGTCGTAGAAAGCCTGTCTTTCCAGGAAGCAGGGCTGCTGCTCGGTATGGTCTGCGATGATCTTTCTGTATTCGTCCCAGATCGGGATTTTCAGATCCTTATCGGATTCGGTCTTGTCCATCAGATACACACAGTCGGCGTAGGTGTCCAGCGGGAACAGCTGAAGAATGGCTTCCAGCAGTTCGGGTACGCCGGTACCGTCGGAACGGAGAACGATATTGTCCTTCCCTACGCTGTGCCCGGGGAAATTACCGTCGGAAATGACGATCTCATCGCCGTGACCCATTTCGGCCAGTACACGAAGCAGTTCGGGGGAAATGATTTTCGGGATTCCTTTTAACATAATAACAGTCTCCTTATATGGATGTAGTTTTCTTTCTTATCAGCATTACGCTTTATCAAAAGTATATCATATTTTTTCAGGATTGGAAAGGTGTTTCGTGAAAAAGACGGAAATTTTCCGGTGAAAGACCGCAGCGGATCCCGTTTTCCGGGTTGACTTTTCAGAGCGGTCGTGATACACTGTAGGAAATCAGAAATCGGAGGATATTATAGTGATCAGTATTGCCATGACCTGCTCCCGGAACGGTTCGGCAGACACCCTGCAGATCCGGTACTGGAATGCACTGGTTCGTTTTGGAAAAACCTGCGGTATTGAGGTGGCTCCCGTTACCCTGCCGCTTTACACAGACGATACATATATTGCCTGGTGCGCTGAACATTTTGACGGATTCCTGTTCACCGGCGGGGTGGATCTGGATCCTGTTCTGTACAGAGAAACCAACGATGCGGGACTTTCAAAAGACATCACACCGGACAGAGACATTTTTGAAATGAAGCTGGGAAAAGCTGTGATTGCAGGTGCGAAACCCACACTTGGTATCTGCCGGGGCATCCAGTCCATGAATGTGGCGGCCGGCGGTTCTCTCTGGCAGGATATCCACAGCCAGTGCTGTCTCGGCGAGCATTGTCCCAAGGATGAAAATGACAAACCCCGGCACACGGTGTATGTAAACGGCAGGCTGGCGGAGATACTCGGCTGCAGCGAAGTGGAAACCAACAGTTATCACCATCAGTCCATCAAGGAAACCGTTCCCGGTGCGGATATTCTGGCACACGCCCATGACGGCGTTGTGGAAGCCTTTGCGCTGCGGAATCATCCGTATTATCTGGGCGTTCAGTGGCATCCCGAGCTGGATCCAGACTGGGTTTCGGAAAAGATTTTCACAGACTTTATCAGAACTGTGGAAGCACTGAAAAAATAAACGACAAAATACCGCTTCACAAGCCTTTGGAAAGGTCACACAAGCCATTGGAAAGGTCGGAAGCGGTATTTCTATGCTTTTTTTATTCTTCGTCCAGCCAGATGGGGTTTGTCCAAGCCTGTTTTCCGTCCTTATCAATGATGGTCAGACGTACATAGCGGTAACTGCACTTATCCCCCTCACCGATATTGAACTCCGCATGGGTCATATTTCCTTCCGCATCTCTGCGCATATAGGAAGGATGCATATCGCTGTGCAGGCGTACTTTTGCAACGGGAGAACAGTCAATGATGACCTTTCCGTCTTCCACATAGAAGTCATAGATTTCCGGACCGCAGGAAGCGTAGAATGCGCCGTTCTTCAGGGCATCCAGAATGGCTGACACGGTATTTTCCGCACGAACCATAACCCAGCCCTTGCAGTGATGGTACATGGCGTGTCCGTCATCGGTAGCTACCCCGTAGATCTTCACGCCCTGTCCCAGCAGTTCATCCCAGTAGGAAGCCTTGTTGTCCATTTCATACTCAATGGCACAGCCGGAGTTCCACAGTTCCATGGCGAAGTTCCCCTGCATTTTGTTAAAGTAAGAAGCAGGTGTGGAACTCCATTCGGGATGGCAGTAAATGGTCAGATTGCCCTTGGCGTGGATGTCGTCCAGATACGCCTGATATTCAAGCTGATCCTTCGCCTTGCCGCTGTCCAGCTTTTCATCCTGGTCATATCCGTTTCCGTTTTCCTTTTCCGGACCGATACAGACTGTATGGAAACAACGGAAACCATGGTCATGCGCAATGGTATTGTCGAATTCCATGCCGGGGATAATGGTCATGGGTATGTCTGGCGCGTAGTTTTCATAATTATAGTAACGGTGATCGGTCAGAGCCAGAAAGTCGTAGCCGTTTTCATGGTGGAGACGGATGACCTCTTCCGGGGTTCCTCTGCCGTCAGAACGGGTGGTATGGCAGTGAAGACCGCCTTTGAGCATTTTTTCGCTGCCGCCGAATGCCTGCTGCTGTTTTTTCATGGTGTTTCTCCTTTATTATTCGTCAAGCCAGATGGGGTTTGTCCAGGCATATTTGCCGTTCTTATCGATAACGGTCATACGTACGTAATCGTATGCACCAGGCCAGCCGGTGATGCTGATCTCCGCATGGGTCATATTCCCCTCAGGACATTTCACAATACGGGTAGGATGTCTGTCGCTTTCCAGCCGTACATAAGCCGCTTCGGAGCAGTCGATATATGCCTTGTCGCCGTCCACATAGAAATCGTAAATCTCCGGACCGCAGGAGGAGTAGAACTTCCCTTCCTGCAGAGCAGCAAGGATGGCACCTATGTTGTTTTCAGCCCGTACTCTCACCCAGCCGTTGCAGTGGATATTCATGCCGTGACCGTCGTCCGTTGCCACACCCCAGATCTTCTTTCCCTGTCCCAGCAGTTCGTCCCAGTAAGAGGCGTCTCTGTCCATCTGGCATTCGATGGCACATCCGGAGTTCCAGATTTCCATGGCGAAGTTGCCTTCGAGATTTTCAAAGTATCTGGCAGAAGTACCGCTCCATTCCGGATGGCAGTGGATGGTCAGATTGCCCTTGGCATGGATGTCGTCCATATAGGGCTGATAGTCTGCCTGTCCTTTGATCTTGGCGGAATCCAGCCGTTGATCCTGCTCATAACCGTTGCCGTCTTCCTTGGCGGGACCAATACATACGGTATGGTAACATCGAAAACCGTGACCGTATTCAAAAGTACCATCGAATTCCATGCCGGGGATGATGGTGATCGGTACTTCCGGGGCAAAGTTTTCGTAGTTATAGAAGCGGTGGTCGGTCAGTGCCAGAAAGTCGTAACCGTTTTCGTAGTGGAGACGGATCACATCTGCCGGATCTCCTGCGCCATCGGAACGCTTTGTATGGCAATGGAGACCGCCCTTGAGCATTTTTTCATGCCCGCCGAATGCCTGCTGTCTGATCATTTCTATGCTCTCCTTTTTCGTTCTGTAGGAATGGCTTCTATCAGCCTTTGTGGCTATTATACCCCTGTCATCCGTGAAATGCAATAGGATTCAAAAAAGTTTTTGATAAATTCCCTACACAATACACAAAAGCGGTTTGGATTTTCGTCCTTACCGCTTTGCTTTTATGTATATTATTTCCGTGCCGCTTCCACACGATCAGCCAGATACCGCCCGGTTCCCCAGGTCAGCTGTTCGTAGCTTCTCCGGAGTTCAAACGGTACATCCGGAATATCGCCCATGCATTCCAGACTCATCACGCCGCGATAGTCTATTTCAGCCAGTGCATTTATGAAATTGTCCCAGTTTCCGATGCATTCCTTGGTATAGGGGATAAAGTGCTTGTCACCGGTACCGTCGTTGTCGTGTACGTGCAGGCACTTCAGATACGGAGCCGCCAGACGAACCGTATCACCCAGATCGTGGTTGAACACCAGAGCATGACCGGTGTCAAAGCAGATACCGGCACTTGGATGATTCACGATCTGCAGAACCTCAACGATCCTGTCCATGGTGGAAATGCGGTGTCTGCGGAAAGGCATATTTTCCAGACAGATGGTCACACCATACTTCTCGCAGTCCGGCAGCAGGTCGCACATCAGATCAATAGTGAGCTTCTTTGCCAGCTCCGGTTCTTCTTCCGCTCCCCAGCCGTAGGGCATCTGGGGATGGAACACCATATAGGGGATCTCCATCATGTGACAGGCCAGAACGGCTCTGTGGAAGCATCTCCAGCCCTCTGCACGGCTTTCGTCTTCCGTATCGTAGGTGGGCCAGGGACCGTGAAGCTGGTTGATGGTAATGCCGTGACGAGCGGCCGCGGCTTTATTTGCGCTGCAGAACTGTTTCAGAGCTTCATCATCATGGAAAATCGGTTCCTTGATGTCGCACATAGCCTGGTCTGCGGCGTCATAGCCGATTTCCGCCATTCTGCCGTAGATACCATCGGCAGTTTCGCCGTACCAGAAATAACCGGTGTGATTTCCAACTTTCATTCTGTCTTCTCCTTATGCTTTGTATACGCTGATGTCACGGAAAGATACGGTATCTCTGGCGGACGTCACGAAAATATCAATGGTGTCGGTTTCGGTATTCACGGGACAGATTCTGTTGTGTCCAATGGTGTAGCCGTTGTAAATCACATTGTTTCCGTCCTTCAGGATACGGAATGTTTCCACTCTTTGCCCTTCTGCAATGTTTTCACGGAGGCGGATGTAGGCAACTTTTGTCTTTTCCGCCAGCTTCAGGCGAATCCGGCACTGAGTATCACTTTGCATGGGCAGCTCTTCCGTAATGCAGGGGACTTTCTTTTCGTCACCAAAAGCATTTTCCAGAGCCTGTCCCAGTTCCTTCAGACGCACCACATCAGCCTCATGGAATCTGCCGTTTGGCATGGGCGGGATATTCAGATTGAAGCTGGTGCCGCCGCCGCAGGATGCGATATAGGTATTGAAAAGCCGTTCAAGAGAATGGGCTTCTTCTTTTTCGTGGTAGAACCAGCCGGGTCTGATGGACATATCGATTTCCGCACCGCAGAACGCAAGTCCCTTTGCATACTGGATCAGGCTCATATCACCGATGCATTCATCGCTGTTGTAGATATAGGAAATATCCCCTTCCATGGGTCCGGGACCGGTCTGTACTTCGCAGCGGAAGCAGAGATCGGCAGGAACTACTGCCCATTCTGCCCGGCGGGGTTTGCCGGCTTCGTTGCCGCACCAGCGTACATCGGGACCATGGTCGTTGAAAATACAGGCATCGGGCTGGTATTTCCGGATCAGTTCGATGTAGCGTGGGAAATCGTAGACCTGCTTTCTGCCGTCAGGTCCTTCTCCGCAGGCACCGTCAAACCATACCATAAACAGTTCCCCGTATCCGGTCAGCAGTTCGGTAAGCTGTTCGCAGTAAAAATCGTTGTACGCGTCTGTTCCGTAGCAGGAAGCGTTTCTGTCCCAGGGAGACAGATATACGCCGAATCCGATTCCGCCTCTCCGGCAGGCTTCGGCACATTCCTTCACCACATCGCCCTGTCCGTTCTTCCAGGGACTGTTTCTCACACAGTGTTCCGTGGTTTTGGTGGGCCACAGGCAGAAACCGTCGTGATGCTTGGCTGTCAGGATAAGACCCTTCATGCCGGTAGATTTTACGGCTTCCACCCACTGGTCACAGTCCAGTTCCACCGGATTGAAAATGGATTCCGGCTCATTGCCCAGACCCCATTCCAGATCGGTGTATGTATTCACCGTGAAGTGGACAAAGGCGTAAAACTCCGTATCAAACCAGCGCATCTGCCTGGGCGAGGGCACCACATGAGCGGCGCTTTTCAAAAATTCTCTGTAATCCATTGGGATACCTCCGCTATATTGGTCTTGTCTGTTTCAGATAACAATGTGTACGGAAAATCTTTTGTGGCATTTGGGGCATACTACCGTATGACTCCCTTTTTTCACCGGCAGTCTCAGAATGGCACGGCAATGCCGGCAGTGCCGGTAGCGTGCGTCTTTTCTGTCTCTGAATCTGTCGCGGATCAGAATCATTTCCGTTTTTATCGGTGCCCATAGTTTCAGGAACACTTCATTCTCTTTTCTTCTGGCGGCGTGGTTCTTTGACAGTGCCCGAAGCAGGGCCAGAAGCAGAACCACAGATCCGAGGACGGAAAACACCTGCAGATCCAGAAGCATTTTCAGCAAAAGCAGAACCACATACAGCCCCAACAGGCCATAGTATAACTGGTCTATACCATAGCGCCCCCACAGAAAGGAGCGCAGTTTATTTCGCAGGGAATTCATAGGATACCTTCTTTGGATGATTGCTTTTCTCCATTATACGCCGCCGACAGCTGCAATTCAAGGAAAATCTGAAACCAGGATATAAATTTTTTGTGACCGAAACGGCGAAAGGACTGCACCGGCATCGATACAGTCCCTTTCGATTTTATGTCAGACTGATGGTTTTGCTGATACGTTTTCTGAGTTGTCCGGTTTCTCTGTTCATTGCGGAAAAATCCATTGCTTTTCCGTACACCTTTTCCAGTTCTGCATGAACTCTCCCCGCCTCCCGGAAACATAAGCAGGAATCCTCCAGCAAAGATACCATACAGCGTGCAGACAACCGTATCGTCCCTTTTTTCACGGTAAGCAGTTCTTTTTGCAGGAACCGGCTCATACATATAGTTTTGTCCGAGGGTTCATCGCCCAAAGCAATATGAAGATCCATAGAGGGAATGTATACCTCGGTGATCCGGTCGTGTATGGGATGGGCTGACAGGCATACGGGGATCTGCAGCTTCCGGCACCGTTCGGCAAACATTCCGAGAAGACACACTGCTGTCTGGTACCGGTCAGATATTGTCCAGTGATGCCCCGCCATCCTCTGCAGTCCATTGGTCCGGAAGAGTCCTTTGGCAGTGACTGCCCAGGTGCGGTACCATTCCGTTTCACCTGTTCGGGACTTTCCCGGGATTTTCCCAAGAAGCCGGTCGATCCAGGCATTTACTTTTTCCGTATGCAGAATATACATGGCAGATTGAAACTGTTCCTTCTCCAGCACGGAAACAGCATTCAGGTATGCATATCCCGCCCGAAAAGCCTCTTTTTTGGCTCCGGTCAGGCGAAAAACCGTTTCTTTTTCCGCCTCCAGCAGTTCCGGTTTCCAGTATTTTCCCAGATAGATCAGCTCGGAAACGGCTCCCGGATATTCCATTTCCCAAATATGAGGAGATGTACCGTCCAGAATGGCATATTTTCCATCTACCACTGCGGCATCCAGGGAATCCGGATCGGAACTGCACAGGTACTGTATATAGCTGTGTCCGTCTGAGAGAGCATCTGCACAGATTTTCCGCATCAGTGTACTCTTTCCGCTGCCGCTTGCCCCCTTGATGATCCAGAGGTGGTTTAGTTTTTCTTCATCGGCAAAGTGCTCGAATTCCCCTGCAAAACCGCTGCCGGTATTGGCTCCCGCAAAAAAGGCTGCTTCTTCGGTATCCAGAAGTGTGTATCCATCGTAAATTGTCCGCATGGTGCCTCCATTGTTTGGATTTACTACAGGATATGCTTTTCCCGCTGTAAGAGACACAAAAAAACCGCTCTGAACCATAGCTCAAAGCGGTTTCGGGACATTTTATGAAAATGAGGATCAGTCTTCAACAGGAACAGTCCAGCCGAAGGGATCATCGATCTTGCCCCACTGGATACCGGTCAGAGTATCGTACAGCTTCTGGGCAACGGGACCGATTTCGTTGTTGTTGATGATCATCTTGTTGCCATCATCAAACAGTTCGCCGACGGGAGAGATAACAGCCGCTGTACCGGTGCCGAATACTTCGTTCAGCTTGCCGTTCTTGTGAGCTTCGATCACTTCGTCGATGGAGAGCTTCCGTTCTTCCACGGCGTAACCCAGATGCTTCAGCACTTCGATGCAGGAGCGGCGGGTAACACCGGGGAGAATATTGCCGTCGGTCAGATCGGGGGTGATTACCACACCGTCGATGACGAAGAATACGTTCATGGCGCCCACTTCATCGATATACTTCCGTTCAATACCATCCAGCCACAGAACCTGTGCATAGCCCATCTTTTCTGCCTTTTCCTGCCCCTTCAAAGAAGCCGCATAGTTACCGCCTGCCTTTGCCAGACCGGTACCGCCCTTCACGCAGCGGACATATTCCCGTTCCACATAGATCTTAACGGGCTTCAGACCGGCTTCGTAGTATGCGCCTACGGGAGAGAGGATGATCATGAACAGATAGGTATGAGAAGGATGTACGCCCAGCATAGGGTCGGTAGCGATGATGAAGGGACGGATGTACAGAGAGGTACCGTCTTCGGTAGGAACCCAGTCCTTTTCCACAGCAACCAGAGCCTTGATGGCCTGCAGTGCGTCTTCGGGATTGATCTGAGGAACGCACAGACGATCACAGGTGTTGTTCATTCTTTCGAGGTTCTTTTC
>JAFZET010000187.1 GCA_017560565.1 Clostridia bacterium
GTCAGACGGCGTGCTATTCTGTTTATTTTGCTTCATAACGTATTTTTGTGTTCTTCATCGGGAATATATTCCACAATATCCTCGATCCGGCAGTTCAGGATCCGGCAGAGGGTATCCAGTGTATAAACAGTAACATTACCGTTTTTTCTCAGGGTATTCAGCGTGCCTCTGCTGATATTGTGTTCTTTCTCCAGTTTATACTGGGAAACACACCGTTCCTTCATGGTCTGCCATAACTTTGTATAGACAATCATAGATATACCTCATCATTTCCATTATAATATTTTTATTATAATCTATGCTCATTCTATTGACAATACCCGGTATAATGTGTATAATATACATACCCATTATACTGTGTATACAAAGGAGGTACACCACCATGTCAACATTCATCCGACAGATCTGGCAGGGGGATTTTGCGCCCGGCGTCAGTCCCACCGTCAACACGCCGGAGCTCCGGAAGCTGCTGGCTCTGCAGGAGAGACACCGGACGGCACTGCTGAATACACTGAATCCCCAGCAGACGGAGATTTTTGAAAAATACGAAGATGCGGAGAAAGAATCGGACTGTCTTACGGCGGAAGACGCATTCACCGAGGGAATCCGGTTCGCCCTGCGGCTGATGACGGAAGCTCTGGGATAAATACAGAAAAGCCACCGAACCCATGGGAACGATGGCTTTTTGATGTTGTAAAAACAGATTTACTCCGTAAATTTCTTCCATTTCCCGGTAAGCAGCAGGCACAGCATCATCCCCGCACCGGCAGTCACCACCCAGGAACCGATGGTGAAATACCACCCGAACCGGTCGGACAGCAGGGCAAAGCCATACGTGGATGCGGCGGAACCGATATAGGTAAAGGCATTGAGCAGGCCGGACATGGTGGAGATTTTCCCATAGCGGGCAAAATGGATGGGGGCACGGGTGATCAGCATCAGGTTGACCCCGTGCATACAGGCCGTGATCAGCGCCATCAGGATCACCGACAGCACCACACTCTTCGAGAACAGGGGCAGCATCAGCACGGAGCACACAAAGCCGATCCCGAAAAAGATGGCGGCGCAGAGCACCTCATTCTTCAGCCTGTCCTGCACCATAGCGGACGCCTTGATGCTCACAATGGCAAACAGGGGCAGGATCACGCCGGTGAGAATGGAAACTTCACTGGACAGATCAAAGGTATCGGAGATCAGGGAGGGCATCCAGGTGGTCAGCCCGTCCCGCAGCATCCCCTGCAGTATGATGCAGACAAGGATCACGATCAGTCCCGAGGCGGTCAGCATCTGCTTCAGGGGCACTTTTTTTGTCACGCCCTGCACAGCGGCACCGGAGCTTTTGTGTCCGTGTCCGTCATCCGTTTCCTCCGGAGCGGGCAGACTGCGGGTACCGAGAAACCAGAAAGCCACCATGGCAAACCCGGAGATCCCGGTGATATAGAAAATCAGGTTCCAGCCGGAGACAGCGATGCAGATGGGAGAGAGTATGTAGACGAAAATATTCCCCACGGAGGAGGCGGTGGTCACAGCCACTACGGCGTCGTTGTAGTCTCTGCCCGACAGGTGTTCCGCCATCAGCCGTACCAGAGGGGGCCAGAACATGGCCTGTGCAAAGCCGTTGATCCCCCACAGAACGATCATGGCAGTGATGTTGCCCCCCATGAACGGCATCAGCAGATTGCAGACGGAGGTAGCGCCCACGCCCATCAGGATCATATACCGGGGCAGGATATAGTCCCCCAGCACGCCGCAGATGATCTGCCCGAAGCCGTAGGTCAGAAAAGCCGCCGTCCCCACCAGCCCCGTCATATCCTTGGTGGTGCCAAGCGCTTCGGTGATCTCAGCAATGGCAGAGCTGTAGCTGTTGCGGGTGATATAGCTGACAAAATATACAATGGCGCAGAGCGCAATAAAGGTCGAAGCCTGTTTCGATCTTCTGGCGGGCATGGTGTTCTCCTTTACCGGAAACTGTCGGAATGTCTGTTGCGGAAAGTATACCACTGTTTGCCCGGAAAGTCAAGAAGAAGCGGAAGAACAGTCAGGGTAACAGCATTTACTTTACGCAGTCCGGAGCATTCCCCTCCCTCCCCCCTTGGACTACTGAAACCAAATGCCGCTGCCCCCAAAGCCTCAGCCTTCTTCCGCCGCCGGACTGAGCCCGAAGCTGACGGAAATGGCGTTGTCCACCTGCGCCATCACTGCATCATCCAGATGCCCCATTTTTTCGCCCAGCCGTTTTTTGTCAATGGTGCGGATCTGTTCCAGTAAGATCACCGAATCTCTGGCCAGACCCACCCGGTCGGCGTACACATCAATGTGGGTGGGCAGGCGGGCTTTTCCCATTTTGCTGGTGATGGCGGCGGCGATGACGGTGGGACTGTAGCGGTTTCCCACATCGTTCTGCACGATCAGTACCGGACGGACGCCGCCCTGCTCGCTCCCCACCACCGGACTCAGATCCGCATAATATATATCTCCCCGTTTGACGGTCATATAGACATCCTCCCTTTCCCCTGCGCTTGCCTGGGACTTTCGTTTCTCTGTATTGTAGTATATCCCCTGCAGGGGGTGGTTTATTCCAGTATATGCACCCGTAAAATAAAGCGGCACAGACGAAAAAAGGGGTCGAAAATGGATGAGGGTTATGGTATAATAGAAATAAGTAACCGCAAGACACGGAACACCATACAGAGGAGGAAACACCATGAAATTCCGGAAACCGTCGGATGACACAATGTATCATAACAGCGGCGCAGGATTTGTGCAGAGCGACTGCGAGATGCCCTATCCGAGACTGTGCGCCCACAGAGGCTTTTCCACCATTGCACCGGAAAACAGTATGCCCGCCTTCGGAGCGGCTGTGGCCATGGGCGCAGAAGAGATCGAATTTGACCTGTGGCCCACCGCAGACGGGGAGATCGTTTCCTGCCATGACGGCACACTGGACAGAGTTTCCACCGGCACCGGCAGACTGTCCGGGAAAACACTGGAGGAACTGCTGACCTGCGACTTCGGCATCAAGCACGGCGCACGGTTTGCGGGAATGCAGATCGTCCGGTTTGAGGAGATTCTCGAAAAGCTGGCGGGACGGTGCATCATGAACATCCACATCAAATCCGATGAGGAGGGTACCGGATGGAAGGCACAGACTGCCGCACCCTACACCGAAGAAACCCTCTCAAAGATCGTTGACCTGATCCGCCGGTATGACTGCGCCGGACACGTGTATTTCATGACCCCCAACCGGGTGATCCTGGGCATCCTGCAGAAGATCGCACCGGAAATGCACCGGGTTGTCGGCTTCAGCGGCGATCCGAAGTACATGATCCCGGAAGCACTGGAGTTCGGCTGTACCGGCATCCAGCTGTTCAAACCCTATTTCGATCAGGCCATGGTGGACGAAGCCCACGAAAAAGGACTCATCTGCACAGTGTTCTGGGCGGACGACCCCGATGAAGCCGAGCGGTATCTGGATATGGGCATCGAAACCATCCTCACCAACGATTATCAGGTAGTGGCAAACCGGGTGAATGACCGGCTCCAGACCCGGGGCGGCACGTCTGATACACTCTGAACGACAGGAGAATAACGTATGGAAATCACAAAACTGGACAGAAACTTTACTGTAGAGACAAAAATCGAAAGAGACGGACTGACCTTTTTCGATATCGACGAAGCACCGTTCCGGATCCACGGGGTCTTCCGGGAAGGAGAACGGTATATGCGCCTTCCCTATAAGACCGCAGAAACCGTAAGCGACGGTGTGCGCTGGCTCAGTACCCACACAGCCGGAGGACGGATCCGCTTCGTCACGGACAGTCCCTACATCGCTGTCAGCATCCATGTCCGGGGCGGCAGCAAGCTACCCCTGTTCGCTTTCTCCGGCAGCATCGGCTGCGACCTGTACGGCGGCAAGCGGTATTTCGGCACCTATATTCCCCCCATTGACGTAACGGATCATTACGAGGGCGTGGTGGATATCTTCGATCCGGAGGAACGGGAATACACCATCAATATGCCCCTGTACAGCGGCGTGGAGAAGGTGTATGTAGGTCTGAAGGAAGGCTGCACCCTGAAGGCGGCTTCCGATTATGCCATCACCAAGCCTATCGTGTACTACGGCTCCTCCATTACCCACGGCGGCTGCGCATCCCGTCCGGGCAACAACTACGAAAGCATCATCGGACGGACACTGGACTGCGATTTCATCAATCTGGGCTTTGCCGGAAACGCCAAGGGGGAAGTGGCTATTGCCGAATATATAGCAGGGCTGGATATGACCGCCTTCGTGTACGACTACGACCACAACGCACCCAGTGTGGAATACTACCGTGAAACCCACGAGCGGATGTTCAAAATCATCCGTGCCGCACAGCCGGATCTGCCCATCATCATGATGACCCGCCCCAAGTATTATATCAACAGGGAAGAAACCGAGCGGCTGCAGATCATGCTGACCACTTATGAAAACGCCGTTGCCGCCGGAGATAAAAACGTGTACTGCATCAGGGGCACCGAACTTCTGCCGGCTTCCATCCGGGAATATGCCCTGGTGGACAACTGCCACCCCAACGACTGCGGATTTGCCGCCATTGCAGACATCCTCGGAAACAAGCTGAAGGAGATTCTGCATCTCGGCTGAATATTCTCTTACAGCAAAAAGGTGCTGCACCATTTTCGGATTCCTCATCCGTCATGGGCAGCACCCTTTTGTCTCACAGACTATGTATTCAATTTCTTTACGGCTGCATATCCTTATACGCCTGAACCAGCTTGTCAAGGGCTGTCTGATAGCTCTTTTCCTTGGAGGCATACAGGGAAGCATAGCCCTGGGTTCCTTCCGCTACATTGCGCATGATGTGCATCATGTTGCTGCAGGAGGAGGAGTTCACAAAGCCGAAGTTGAACATGGCACCGTCACGGATCAGATCCAGTATCTGGGCGGAAGCCTCGTCACGGCTGTACTTGGCCTTCATGGCAACCTCAAAGTAAGCGGGGGTTACGCTTCTCCAGGATTCGTATGCCATTGCTTCGGTCACGGCACCCACCAGCTCATTGTTCCCGGCGGTCAGCGGTACGCAGAACAGGGAGTATGCGTCCTGGGACAGGGTCTGATACTTTGCCTGATTTTCGTCATACTTGGCCATGGGCAGAATGCCGTATTCAAAGTCCACTTCCCGCAGGTCGGTCACGGCATAGTTCATGGTGGTGACGTTCAGCAGTGCTCTGCCTTCCTTGAAGGGGGCAAACCAGAACTTGTCTTCCTGGCTCACTTCCTTTTCGGAATACACGCCGGGGTTGGTCTTGTTGTAGAAGGACATCATGCGTTCTGCAATCTCAATGGCTTTGGCGTCGCCCATCCGCAGTATCACATTGCCGTTCTCGTCCTTGGCGGTCAGAGGCTGGTCATACGCAGCGAAGAAACAGTCGGATGCGTTCCCGATGGGGATAACCAGACCGTATTCATCGTTCTGGTCCATAGTACCGTTACCGTCCACATCCACGCTGATGGTTTCCGCCAGCGCATACTGATAGTCATAGGTCCAGCGGCCTTCCTCCACCACGGTATACAGATCTTCCACGGAGTGCTTATCCATCATATCCTTATTCAGGAAGGTGCAGAACATGGAGGAGATCATGGTATAGGACAGGTCGCCGCCGGCAAAATACAGCTGATCGTACAGGGTCAGCTCGTCCCGGAGGTTGGAGTTCCACCAGGGCTGGTCGAAGTTCAGGTAGGGTACGGACAGCAGGTTGGTGAACAGACCTTCCGTTGCCAGTGCGGTGATGAAATAGGCATACCCCGCCACCAGCTGATAGGAGGAGTCCCCGGCCTGTACGGCGGTACGGATTCTGTCGTTGAATGCTGCTTCATTCCCCCAGATACCGGGTGCCTTGTAAGCGTCCAGTGCAACGTCCAGCCGTTCTTCCACGGTGATCTCACGGTTATAGATGGCGTCGTTTACGATGTCACCGGTCAGCTCGGGGGTGATCATTTCGTTTTCCCACTGCAGGTCTTCCCTGCTCAGGATGGTAAAGGTCTCCCCGGTGAACTTCAACCCTTCCGGCAGGTCATCCTTCAGTTCGGTTTCGGCAGGCTGGGTTTCGGCAGCTGCGGTATCGGCAGTGGGTGTGGTTTCTGTGCCTTCACCGCCGCCGCAGGCGGTCATGGCGGGGGTCAGCAGCAGGGCAGCCAGCAGCAGTGCCAGCAGTTTCTTGCTTTTCATGGATACGTCTCACTTTCTTTCAGGAAATTCCCGTTATGTCCGCCGGTACGGAAAGCCCTGCGGATCGTTACCTTATTATATAACAAACACTGCTGTTTTGTCAAGCCATCGTTCTGCGGCGGGCAGGGCAGCAGCGTTGCCGATCTGACAACAGTAACGCACGCCTTCGGGCTGTTCGGGCTTAGTAGGATGTACCTGCCATAAGAGTAGTGGTATAAGCGGCTGCACTCCGTTTTGTTTGGGTTGTATAGGTGCGCGGTCAAGCTCGGCTTGGGTATGGTTTTTTGTTTATAAAAATGACAATAGTTAACTATACCGCTGCTGGCTGAACAAACGGTATAACCGTAGGGCGGGATGCCCACATCCCGCCGTCTAACGTCTTGCAAATTACGCATTTCTGTAAGCTAACATACATTTTTGTGAAAAACAGATCGTATATAATACCGTATTGAGTGGTTGAATACCAAACTAAATGGCACTGCTTTTGTAAAACCAAGTTAATCATCATTTTCTTAATCCATCTGCACTGCCGCAGAGGGAGGCTGAAGAACAAAATACCCCCGAAAAATTTTTCTGATTTTTTTGCAGAAACCTATTGACAAGGTGAAAGCAGTATGATATAATACAGTCACAACAAAGACACAGTCTCAATAAAGAACAGGTACTGAGATGAAACGAAACACGATCCAGAAAACCGTCATTCTGGAAACGCTGCGGCAGATGAACTGCCATGCATCGGCCGGAATGGTGTACGATGAGATCCGGGAGAAATACCCGACCATCAGCCGGGGGACCGTGTTCCGGGTACTGAGTGAAGCGGCTGAGGGAGGCGAGGTGCTCCGGCTTCATCTGTCAGAAGCGGATGACCGGTTCGACATTACAACCTATCCCCACTACCACATCACCTGTCGGAAATGCGGATTTGTCAGAGACATAGCGACCGATCCCGGTCTCCATCTGGAAAACCACATTACCGAAAACGGCGGCTTTCTGGTGGAAGACTACCACCTGGAACTGCTGGGGATCTGCCCCGACTGTCAGAAAACCATCTCGGCGCAGACGACAATAAAGTAATCCGGAGCCGGACAGGAACCAGACCGGCGAACTGAAAAACAAAAAAATTATTACTTAACCAAAGGAGATTAAAGTTATGAAAAAGTGGAGATGCTCTGTTTGCGGTGAAATCGTTGAAGGTGAACACGCTCCTGAAAAGTGCCCCCTGTGCAAGCAGCCTGCCGAAAAGTTTGTAGAAGTAGTAGAAGAAAAGCTGGACTGGGCTGCTGAACACGTAGTAGGCGTTGGTCACGCTGACGGCGTTCCCCAGGAAATCATCGATGGTCTGCGCGCCAACTTCAACGGCGAATGCACCGAAGTAGGTATGTATCTGGCCATGGCAAGAGTTGCTCACAGAGAAGGCTATCCCGAAATCGGTCTGTACTGGGAAAAGGCTGCATACGAAGAAGCTGAACACGCTGCCAAGTTTGCAGAACTGCTGGGCGAAGTAGTAACCACTTCCACTGAAGAAAACCTGAAGCTGCGTGTAGCTGCCGAAAACGGCGCAACCGCAGGCAAGTTCGAGCTGGCTAAGCTGGCAAAGCAGCTGAACCTGGACGCTATCCACGACACCGTTCACGAAATGGCTCGTGACGAAGCAAGACATGGTAAGGCATTCGCTGGTCTGCTGGAAAGATACTTCGGCAAATAATTGTACCAAGTAACACCAAAAACAGTATAATTTTGAGGTATTCTGCAACAAAAGCGGAATACCTCATTTTTTCGTCGAGTGACACGGTGTGTATTTTACACACCGCACACACACCAAAATACACACCATTTTTGGGGGTGTGTGTATTGCTGGGTGTAAAACAAACACACACTTTTTTACACACCGCCAGACCGTCCAGAATGCCCCAGAACGCGATTTAAGGCGTTTACCCATAAAGATATGCTAATACCTCTTAAAATCGCTTAA